>CACHDV010000109.1 GCA_902578675.1 uncultured Alphaproteobacteria bacterium | reverse complement strand
CGACGGAACACCGACTAATGCTGTTTTTGGGTTCACCAACATGCTAATCAAGTTGATTGAAGATCTAAAAGCTGATCACTGTGCGATAATATTCGATACTGCCAGAAAAACCTTTAGAAACGATGTTTATAAAGCATACAAAGCCAACCGACCTCCACCACCAGACGAACTCATACCCCAGTTTGCACTTATACGTGAGGCTGTACGAGCCTTTAATATTGCCTGTATTGAGATGGAAGGCTATGAGGCAGACGATTTGATCGCGACCTATACTCGATTAGCACGAGAACAGGATGCAGACGTAACAATCGTATCCTCCGACAAAGATCTCATGCAACTTGTTGGACCAAACATAAAAATGTTTGATCCAATGAAAAGTAAGGATATTGGTGTAGAGGATGTTATTGAAAAATTTGGGGTCGGGCCTGAACATGTAGTTGATGTTCAGGCACTAGCCGGAGATACAAGCGACAACGTTCCGGGTGTTCCAGGGGTGGGGATCAAAACCGCAGCACAACTCATAAATGAATATGGCGATCTAGAGTCACTATTGGACCGAGCTAGTGAGATCAAACAGCCAAAACGCCGTGACAACCTAATCGATCATGCTGAAATGGCGCGCATAAGTAAAATACTTGTGACACTGAAACAAGATGTGGACGTCTCGCAGCCTTTTGCGAAATTAACATTGGAAAAACCAGACCCATTAAAAGTATTAGAGTTTCTGCGCGCTCAAGGTTTCAAAAGATTAATCGCCCGATTTGAGGCTGAAGCACAGCAAGAATTCGAAGATGAATTATCCCTATCAAACCCTGCCGATAAAATAGAAAAAAAATATGAATTAGTTGATAATTTAAAAAGTTTGAACGATTGGGTAGCACTGATCGAGAAAAATGGTTTAGTTGCTTTCGATACCGAAACCGACTCTTTAAATGCCTCGCAAGCCAATTTAATCGGAATATCTTTAGCGGTTGCAGTCGGAAAAGCATGTTACATACCGTTACGGCACAAGACCGGGGATAGCCAGACAGAACTTCTTGGTAAATCAAAATTGGATGTCAAACAGATAGAGTTTGACGCTGCGATCGAAATCATCCGGCCTATTCTGGAAGACACTAGCATTCTAAAAATTGGACACAACATCAAATATGATGCCTTAGTAATGAAACAACGGCACAATGGGGGAATAAAACTAAGTTCAGTCGATGATACAATGTGCTTATCCTATGTTATGAATGCGGGTCTCCATGGACACGGGTTAGATGAGCTATCGCTTCTGCACTTCGATCACACAAATATAAAATACAGCGAGTTATGCGGGACTGGAAAAACAAAGCTTCCATTTGCAAAAGTTCCGCTAAATAAAGCGATGGAATACTCCGCCGAAGATGCGGACATGACGTTTCGCCTCTACAAACAACAAAAGAAAGACCTGCCAAGAAAACGCATGGCCGCTGTATACGAGACACTCGAGCGCCCGCTTATCGAAGTATTGGTTGAAATGGAACATACTGGTATAAAGGTAGATCCTATAATTCTAAAAAAAATGTCTGAGGATTTTTCACAACGGCTTCAAAGTCAGGCGAGTGACATTTATAGATTGGCCGGTGGTGAATTTAATATCGCGTCCCCCAAGCAATTAGGTGAAATTCTCTTCGATAAACTATCTCTACCAGGCGGAAAAAAAACAAAAACAGGTTCATATGCAACTGGGGCAGAAATTCTTGAAGATTTAGCGGCAAGCGGCAGTGACATAGCAGCAAAAGTTCTGGATTGGAGACAAATTGCCAAACTTAAGTCAACGTATACTGATGCGTTAATTGAAGAAATTAATCCTAAAACTGGTAGAATACACACTTCATACTCAATGACAGGGGCAAGTACTGGACGCCTAAGTTCAAATGATCCTAATCTTCAAAACATTCCCATAAGAACTGACGAAGGACGGAAAATAAGAACTGCTTTTATTGCAGAGCAAGATAATGTTTTAGTTTCAGTAGATTATTCACAAATAGAACTGCGACTGTTAGCCGAGATAGCAAATATCGACAGCTTGAAGCAGGCTTTCAGGGATGGGGTTGATATCCACCTCAACCCCGCACCCGGCCACAA
>CACHDV010000108.1 GCA_902578675.1 uncultured Alphaproteobacteria bacterium | reverse complement strand
ACTGTACCAAGTTTTTCGCCTGGTTGCGTCTTACCTGGAATTGGAATACAGCGCAGCAGCCCCGATGTATATGGATGAAGAGGCTTGTCAAAAACCGCTTCGCAATTTCCCTCTTCAACAGTCCGGCCCGCATACATAACTTGAACTTTATCGGCCACTCTAGCAACAATTCCAAGATCGTGTGTTATTAGGATCATGGCCATATCAAAGTCTGATTGCAGTTCCGCAAGTAAATGAAGGATTTGTGCTTGAATGGTAACGTCAAGAGCGGTTGTTGGCTCGTCCGCTATAATCAAATCGGGCCCACACATTAACGCCATCGCTATCATCACTCTCTGTCTTAAACCGCCCGAAAGCTGATGGGGATATTGACCTAATCGACTCCCGGCAGAAGATATACCAACCTTATCCAATAGAAAGATTGCTCTCTCTCTAGCTTCCAGCCGGTTCGAAGACATATGTCTCAGATAAACTTCCTCAAGTTGGTTCCCTATAGTATAGGAGGGATTCAGTGAGGTCATGGGCTCTTGAAAGATCATACCCATTTTGACGCCTCTAAGCTGGGACATCTGACGCTCATCAAAGTCTCGAATGTCTTCTCCTAAAAAGTTTAAACGATCGGCCTGCCGATTTGCATTTTTTGGTAACAATCCCATTATCGCAAGGGATGTCAGTGACTTACCACAGCCGGACTCACCAACTATGCAAAGAGTTTCTCCGCGCGATACATCAAAAGAAATGCCCCGAACGGGATGGAGTAAGCCTGCTGATACAGGGATATCAATTCTTAAGTTATCTACCTCTAGCACTACATCTTTTTTTTCACTCAACGTTCTCGCTCCAATGTCACATCGCGCAGGCCGTCCCCAAATAAATTTATCGCTAAAACTAATAGAAACAAGCCTGTTCCGGGCAAGGCCAATAACCAAGGTGAAAAGAACATATATTCTCTTCCTTCATTTAGCATTAGACCCCAGCTAGGTGTTGGTGCTTGAACTCCAAAACCGAGAAAAGACAGGGCAGCCTCAAGCAGAATAGCGTTTGCCATTTCAACAGTGGCCACAACCGTCAGAGAAGAAAGGACATTAGGAAAAATTTCCCTAATAATAATATAAGGAGTTGAGCAACCAATCGCCCTAGCAGCTTTGACGTAGTCCAAGTCCCTTGCCTGCATTGTAATACTTCTCATAACCACGGCAAATCTATCCCAGAGAAACAGCCCCAGTACCATTATCACAACATGGAGAGAGGCCCCGAAAGCAACTACGGCAGCCATAGCGACCAAAAACACAGGCATTGCGAGGCGAGTGTTTATAATGAAGTTAACCACCATATCTACACGACCACCAAAATAACCTGCCACCACTCCTAATGCAGTACCGATAGTTCCAGAAATGAGAATAGTTAAGAACCCAATTAAAAGTGAAATTTGCGCGCCATAAATAAGGCGTGAGAGATAGTCGCGTCCTACTTTATCTGTACCAAGCAAATATAAGTCATCTGTCTTTTTGTCATGCCAGAAAGGATTCATTAATCGGCGCGCGAGATCTTGGTCATAGGGATCATGCGGAGAAAAAAGCGGTGCCAACAACGCGATTAAAATTATAAAAATCAAAATCACCGCCCCAATTAAAAAACTATGATTTTTAAACACCCTACGTCGCAATTTAGTCATCGGCGTGGGTTCTAAAATTTCTTCAGCCGTTTGCCTTCCGCGCAAGAGTGGAGATGAGTTTTTCATCTTACAGATATCCTCGGGTCCAAATAGGCATTTAAAAGATCTGCAAGCAGCGTAAGAATAACATAAAAAGACGCAAAGATAAGAACGATAGCCTGAACAACAGGTAGATCAGACCGAAGCAACGCATCATAAGAGAGCCACCCAATCCCTTTTAAATTAAAGATTGTTTCGATAACGATGGATCCGCCCAACATAAACCCGAACCAAACAGCAGCAAGCGCAACGACCGGAATAATTGCATTTCTGAGCGCATGTTTAAATAGTACGGACATTGGAGACAAACCCTTTGCTTTAGCAGTACGAATATAATCGGAACTTAAAACTTCAATCATTCCAGCTCTTGTTAGTCGCATTAGTGCCGGCGTTGCGTAATAGCCCAATGCTATTGTTGGCATTACAAAGTGAGCCCACGTTGTATTTCCC
>CACHDV010000107.1 GCA_902578675.1 uncultured Alphaproteobacteria bacterium | reverse complement strand
GAGCGATTGGACGCCGGATGGTTTGCTCGGTTTACATCAGGTGTCGGGGGAAATATTGCGTCAGGCGAGTATGATTGGTTATATCAATTCTTTTCACTTAATGGCGCTCGCTGCGTTTCTAGCAGCACCGCTTGCTATATTTATGCGTTTGCCTCAAAAGGAACCGTAGCTTTTGGAACTAGACAACGGCCACAGCGCGAATAGGACTCCCTGTACCACCTTTTATTTTAAGGGGGAACCCGATGAATTGAAAACGACCTTTGTCAATAAGTTGATCGAGGTTCATTAAGCCTTCCATATGCGTTATTCCCCTTTCCGCGCATGCCATGTGCGCCTTGAAATTTGGCTCACCTTCAGGTGCGGGACTTATTGCTTCAACACCAAACATTATAATTCCTTTATCGGCAAGCCAATGCACTGCGTCGACATGTAAACCAGGAAAATCATGTAGATATTCTGGTTTTCCAAATAGCCTTTCATTGACCGCCATATAAATCAAAACAGTATCACGTGGTTTGATTTCCTGACCCGACTTACCCAAAGCCTGCTCCATTTCGTAAACCGTTATTTGGTGTTTAAGTGGAGCATTTGAAAGATCAAGGCAAATCGCTTCCGTATAAAAGTCTTCAAGGGGCACCTCATCAATTGAGGGCGCATCTTTTGCTGGGTTGAAATGGCAGGGTGCGTCAACATGAGTAGTGGAATGATCACTCAAAGACAAACTCAAGGATTTCGAAGAGAATGATGTTTTACCAGCTTTTTTAATCTCGTTATGGTCATTCCAAACGGTCATGATAACCGGAGGATGTGATGGATGAGCTGGAGTTCGGTGCTCTATTGTACGGCTTAGATCTATCAGCGGCATAATCAGTTTTCCAAGTAAAATATCCTTTATTGCTAGCATGTTAACAGGATCATGGAGCCAAGTTAAGTCATTAACCTTAAAAGCATGGCTCATACTTATACGTTTTGAAAAAGGTTTGATCGATCATATAGGGTTAGATAAACTTGTCACATGATCAAGCGATATACTAGTCCGAAAGTTGCTGAACCCGCGCCGGAGCTCTGGTCGAACTGCATTGTTTGCGATGGTATAGCATATATTGCCGGTCTGACAGCACGAAATACTGATGGCGTAACAATTGATGGGGTGGATGAATATGAGCAAACCAAAATCATATTCGAAAAACACAAAGCTCTGATAGAAGCTGCGGGTGGAAAGATGTCCGACTTCACCAAGTTAACTATTTTTGTTACTCGTATCGAAAATAACAAGCAGGTCTGGCAGGCAAGGGCTGAGTTTTTTAAGGGTGATTTCCCTGCCTGTTCTTTAGTTGAGGTTTCAAGACTTGCAGCGCCGAATATATATGTTGAGATAGAGGGTATCGCTCATATAGGAAAAGGAGTCCGTTAAGCAAATTTGGTTTCGCTTTAGGTTGTTCAATATACTTCGTTCTATAAAGGCCGCCTCGTTTTAGAAAAGCACACCATCCGACTGCAAATAGAATTACCGTTGCCGAAAATGACAACGTACGGCAAGTATACGGATGATTATGCTTCAAGAAAACATTTTACTTAACAGAGTATTTTTCCAAACGGCCGAGCGGTTAGTTATGTCGCCAAAAACCCACTTCATGGTGGTGTTTTGGTTTTTGTCCTTTAAAAGGCGCAGAAAATGAGTTACTTGAAATTAGTGGGTTTTCTGTTTCGTGGAGTTTCTTATGGCAATAAAGTGTACCCAAATAGAATTGGCAGCTCGGCCAATTGGAGATCCGAAACATAGTGATTTTCGAGTTGTAACTGTTGACTTGCCACCTGTCGGTGATGGCGAAATGCTTTGTCGCATTATTTACCAATCCCTTGATCCATACATGCGAGGACGGATGGATGACGCTAAGTCTTATGCCGTACCTGTGGCGATAGGGGACGTTATGGGAGCAGGTACTGTTGCAGAGGTAATGGAAAGTAAAAACGCTCGCTTCAAAGAGGGTGATATTGTGACTGGAATGTTTGGCTGGCGAACTCATATCATCTCCGATGGGGCTGGTGTGAGGAAAATTGACCCAACAATTGCGCCAATTTCTACTGCTATTGGCATTCTTGGAATGCCTGGAATGACAGCTTATGTCGGACTATTAGACATTGGTGAACCTAAGGCAGGTGATACACTTGTCGTTTCTGCCGCTTCTGGTGCAGTTGGTGCTGTTGTTGGTCAGATTGGTAAATTAAAAGGTTGCAAAGTTGTAGGAGTGGCTGGATCCCA
>CACHDV010000106.1 GCA_902578675.1 uncultured Alphaproteobacteria bacterium | reverse complement strand
TAATGGTGGACAATGTTCATTCAATAGATGCGCTTTTGATAAACGGTGAACATGCTCGATTTTCAGATACACCAAGTGACATTAGCCATATTGACGGAACAAAGCATTATCGCCAATTGGTTAGCTCCGTAAGAGAGATAGCCGAGAGGGAAAAGTCCGCATTAGAGACTTATTTCCCGAAGCTGAAAAGGAGGGTTGGCGGTTATAACTTGGACACCATTGATCCACAAGGCCATAATATGGCCAAGCTACTTGTTGGATCTGAAGGTACACTTGCAACTTTCAAGAATATAGAGCTTTATCTGCAGCAGATACCAAAGCATAAGGTTATGGGAGTATGCCATTTCCCGACTTTCTATGCTGCAATGGATGCGGCTCAGCACTTAGTAAAGCTGGGTCCAGTTGCTGTTGAGTTAATAGATCGGACGATGATCGAACTTGCGAGGAATATCCCAATATTCAAATCAACGATTGACAGTTTCGTGAAAGGTGAACCTGACGCGGTGCTGTTAGTTGAATTTTCTGGAGATGACTTGGGATCTTTAAAGGAGAAGTTGCAGGAATTAGATACAATGATGTCCGACTTAGGATATCCAAAAGCGATTGTCGAGGCTATTGACCCAGTTTTTCAAAGTAAGATAACAGAGGTGCGGCAACAGGGCCTAAACATTATGATGTCAATGAAGACGTCAGGAAAACCAGTGTCTTTTATAGAAGACTGTGCAGTCCCTCTGGAGAATTTAGCCGAATACACTCATCGGTTAACGGAAGTATTCAAAAAGTACGGAACCGATGGAACATGGTATGCACATGCATCGGTGGGATGCCTTCATGTCAGACCAGTACTAGATATGAAGAAGGGTGAGGATGTTAAAAAAATGCGGGCCATAGCGGAAGAGGCTTTTGAAATGGTTCGCGAATACAAGGGGTCGCATTCAGGAGAACACGGCGACGGTATAATTCGTTCTGAATTTCATGAAAAAATGTACGGTGACCGCTTAGTGAAAGCATTTTCTGAGATTAAGGGTTTATTTGATCCAAAAGGATTATTAAATCCGGGAAGGATTGTCGATCCACCTAAAATGGATGACAGATCTTTATTTAGATATAAGCCCAATTATCGAGCGACCGAGATAACTACAGCATTGGACTGGTCAGACTGGACCGGACTGTCTGGGGCTGTGGAGATGTGTAATAACAACGGTGCTTGTAGGAAAGTTTCGGCGGGAGTGATGTGTCCCAGTTATCGTGTAACTAAAGACGAAAAGCACGTCACTAGGGGACGGGCCAATACTTTGCGTTTAGCTCTAAGTGGCCAACTAGGTCCCGATGCCATATCTTCTAAGGAAATGTCAGAGACTATGGAGTTGTGTGTGTCTTGCAAGGCATGCCGAAGAGAATGTCCAACTGGGGTGGACATGGCCAAGATGAAAATTGAACATAAATCTGCTTACGTTCAAAAAAATGGCTTATCAATTAGGGATAGGCTTGTGGGTTACCTTCCAAAATATGCAAAAATTGCCTCTAAGTATCATTATTTGAGTAACTTAAGGAACAAATTACCTGGATTGCCGTGGTTGACTGAACAAACATTAGGTTTTTCGAAAAAACGTACATTACCCGTCTGGAATAGAAATCCCTTCAAAGCTGCCGAGGCAAGCAGCGTAACAAAAGATAAAGCAGTGGTTTTAATGGCAGATACATTTAATACATACTTCGAACCTGAAAATTTGCGGTCGGCACTAAGAGTATTAGAAAGGCTAGGCTATCGAGTTCATGTAGTGAACCCGGCGAATGAGGATGGACAACCGCTCTGCTGTGGAAGAACCTATTTCTCTGTTGGTTTAGTTGAAAAGGCCCGCGCAGAGCTAAGTAATCTGATCAGTTATTACCTGCCCTACATAGAACAAAACATACCAATTGTTGGACTTGAACCTTCCAGTTTAAACACACTGCGCGACGAGGCGCTTTCATTGGGATTGGGGGCCGATGCAAAAAGGATTGCCGAAAAGAGTATGATGCTGGAAGGTTTTCTTTTGGAGGAAATTAAGCAAAAACGGGTTAGTTTTAACCCGGTGCCTTTAGAAAAAAAGGTGCTTTTGCATGGGCACTGCCATCAAAAAGCTTTTGGAGATATGAGCTCAGTAGAGCAGCTTTTGCGGCAAATTCCAGACTTGGATTTAGATATCATTAATTCTAGTTGCTGTGGTATGGCGGGAGCGTTTGGTTATGAGGCTGAGCATTACGAAACGTCTATCAAAATGGCGG
>CACHDV010000105.1 GCA_902578675.1 uncultured Alphaproteobacteria bacterium | reverse complement strand
AGCAATGGCAGCAGCCCCAGCCGTGTTTCGCCCTTCCTCTTCCAATATGACAGAGGTAGGAGTTATGTCCAATTCTGCAAGTTGTTCTTTAACGATGAAACGATGCTCAGAATTGCAAATAATGATAGGATCTTCGTATCCAGACTGATTAAAAAATCTTAGGGCGGTTTCTTGAAAAAAGCTTTTACTGCTTCCTATTCTTAGAAATTGTTTGGGATATAAAGATCTCGATATAGGCCAAAGTCTGGTCCCTGAGCCACCGGAAAGTATGACTGGATATATATTAGACATGTGTAATTTGTAATCTCTACCGCATCCCATTACAACTTTTTGGTGTATGTTCTTGCGAGAATTTTTAATAAGTAAGGGAATAATTTATGATACTCGTTTTTGGGTCTATAAATGCAGATTTTTTCCTCAATGTAAAAAGTCTTCCAAGACCGGGCGAGACAGTACTTTGCCCTTCCTACACGTTTTATCCAGGAGGAAAAGGCGCGAATCAAGCTGTGGCGGCTGCTCGTCTTGGCGCAGAAGTGATGTTTGCTGGTTCTGTTGGTAAGGATCCGTACGGAGGCCAGGTTCTTAAATCACTTCGAGATGTGGGAATAAACCTAAAACTTGTGAACTCCAGAGGTACTACAACGGGGACCGCTTTTGTTGTGGTAGCAGAGGATGGCGAAAATCAAATTGTTGTTGCTAGTGGGGCAAATCTTGAGACATGCTCCAACCAAATAAAAGATAGTGATCTAAGCCTATGCACGCACATAGTTCTGCAGTTGGAAGTACCTTTAAAAGAAATAGAGGATATTATATTTCGTGCAAAAGCTGCAGGCTGTAAAATCATTCTAAATTACGCGCCAGCAAATGTGATTCAACCAACAGCGATCGAGTGCTGCGACTATTTGATAATGAATGAAATTGAAGCTAATAGCTTATTTGGTCAAAAAAAAGAAGTTGAAGACTACGCCATAAAATTTTCCAAGCGTTTTGATGCTGAATGTATCATTACGCTTGGCCCAAAGGGTAGCTTGCTAGCCACCAGAGAAGGTCTTTATAAAATAGATGCGTTAGAGGTAGAGGCAATTGATACAGTGGGAGCGGGTGATATGTTTGTGGGTGCTTTTTCTGCCGGTCTGTTCAAAGGGGAATGCACTACTAAATCGCTTCAAAGAGCGACCGTGGCAAGCGGATTGGCGTGTAAATTTAACGGTGCACAACCTTCTTTGGTGACCCCCCAACTTGTCGAGTCAGAACTCCAGAGGTTGCCGCTTCCGAGAAAAATTGCTTGATCAAACAGTATACATTCGACGCAGAATACTTATGCGTGACGGATGTCATTTTCTGCATGTTGCTCTATAGACCCAGCTATTGCCATGTTTTCTTGCATAAACATCAATAGATCGATCCCACCTCGAGTAACATGAGAATAGGGGGAGTGTAAGATAGTTAGTTAATAAAAATGAAATTGTATCTCCGCCGTATAGCATTCCTTTGAGGCAAACTTTCTTGCTTTCGTTTTTCGCAAGTCTAAAATTTGTCCTCTCGCGTGATTTTAGCTGTATCCGCCCCGTTATACTAAAGGGAGCATAATTTCTGATTACGGTACAGATCTCTTTTGTTGCCCCTTGACCTTTTGGTGGCTCCGTTTCTCGCTTGTTAAGGTATAGAGACTCAGCCTCGTCACAGCCTATCAACAAACTTAGCGAACATAACCCAATAAGGAGCCAGTGAAGTTGTTTCATTAGATGGCCTTTTCAGCCAATAAACTGTTTTTAGCAGTCAAAAAACTAATTAGGTTAACGGAATTTCGAGCACATTTTTTTTAAATGATGGGCGCTCGGTCAAACTATTATACCAATTTTCTAAATGGGTCATTGCGGGGCGATTCTTTATAAGTGTAAGCCATCGGTAGACCATAATTCCCAATGGGATGTCCCCAATACCAAAACTACTACCCGCAACAAATGGTTTGTCGGAGAGGTTATTGTCGAGGATTTTCATAACATCAATCATCTTAAGCCGATGTGCTTCAATGACTGACAGATCCCGCTCATTCTCTGGTGTCCGAACTAATCCCCAAAAGATTGGTGTAATTACAGGTGCTACGGTGGTTTGCTGCCAGTCCATCCAACGATCGGAACTTGCACGCATTTTTGGATCATCTGGATAGAATTCTTTATCACCATGTTTTGCAGCGAGATATCTAACAATAGCATTGGACTCCCATAGAATGAAGTCATCCTCTTGCATTGTTGGAACTCTCGCGTTTGGGTTCATTTTAAGGTATGGCTCTTCATTTACAATGCCGAATTCTCCACCAGCATCTATTCGCTCGTATTGAA
>CACHDV010000104.1 GCA_902578675.1 uncultured Alphaproteobacteria bacterium | reverse complement strand
GATGTTTCCCCTAAACTAAGGCTATTCGATTTTTCAGAAGCTGCTTCTATCAAATTTGTTAAATTAGCGTCCTTAATATTTGCTCTCGAGACAATAGCCAATGGGCTTCTAGTAAGCATAGCAATGGGAGTAAAATTAGACCATTCCGGAGCGGATTTATTTAGCAGGAATTTAGCGACTAAAGACTGCGTTATTCCTAAAAGCTGGCACCCGTCAGGTCTTGCCGTCATATTTTCTTCTATCACCGTAGAATGTGTTTTATTTACAACTTTAATCAGCGACCCTGTTGATTGCCGATTAATTGATTGGCCAAACGCTCTAAAAATTAAATCTGTAGCGGTACCAACTGCATATGGCACTATAATCTTTACGTTGCGACATTCTGGAGCCGCCTTCAGATTACTGCTCGGAAGTAAAGCTAACAACAATATAGCTGAAATTAAGAAGCTGATCTTCATAAATGCCAAGTGTATACTCTGTTTTGTCATCTTCCAACTTAATCATTAGCCTGAAAACGTATACTTTGGGAGCAAATAATGAAAGACTGTTTCACAGTTTCACTATTTAGGAGAAACAGAAATGTCCAAAAGATACAAAGTCGGGATAGTGGGGCTAGGAGCTATAGGCTTGCAAATAGCTCGAACTATTGATCGAGGCAATCTTTCAAACTTTGATTTGGTAGCCATCGCTGCACGAGACGAAAAGAAAGCAGCGAAAAACCTTGAAAACTTTGATCATATACCAGATATCACCTGCATAAGGAATGTCTGTGCGTCCGCTGATGTAATAGTTGAATGCGCGCCGGCAGCAATATTCGGAACTATCATTGAAGAAACCATTGAAGCCGGCAAAACACTTATTCCCGCAAGCGTCGGAGCTCTTTTGCCCTACCCCGATTTAATTGAACGTGCAAAAAGTACCGGTGCAAGAATAATTGTCCCAACAGGCGCTCTAATTGGCCTTGACGCTGTTCGTGCTGCCGCAGAAGGCAATATTGAAACGATTACGCTAAAGACTCGCAAACCACCGAATGGTTTAGCTGGCGCACCCTTTTTAGTCGAAAACAAAATATCAGTAGAAAATTTAACGGAAGCAAAATTAGTTTTTGATGGATCCGCGCGGGATGGTGCGAAAGGTTTCCCTGCTAATGTTAATGTTGCAGCAGCTTTAAGCCTAGCCGGAATAGGTCCTGACAAAACAAAACTTCAAATTTGGGCTGACCCCTCTATTGATAGGAACATGCACACAATTACTGTTGAAGCAGACAGTGCCAGATTTACGATGACAATTGAAAATATTCCAACAATTGAAAATCCTAAAACAGGCAAAATTACTGCTCTAAGTCTTATTGCAACCCTCCGTCGCTTCACAGAGCCTATGATTGCGGGAACCTAAACTCTCAATTATTTATTTTTCGGCGGAATTGCGGCGTTTCTAACGCAACATATTCACCGACAAACCAATTCCTCGATTTGGATTAATGTTTTTAATAAGGTTTAGAGCGAGTGCATTATTATTGGTAGGTCGGAATGCCACTCCCTTCGCTTGCAGATCTCTAATAAGTAGGTATTTTTCAATAAACTTTACTGCGTAATCAGTATTTTTCAATGGCTTCAAAAATTGGCTCTCAACTTCCATTGGCTTGTTGAATTCGGCTCTTAATAATGCTTCTTCAACATTTAACTTAGCCCGCTCAGTACGCATCTTACTGAAGGACCTATTTACGTCAAAATGGGCGTCAATTAAAAACTTATGCCTTGCCGTTGGAATTGTTTTGAAACCTACAGACGCGCCGCCGCCGGTTGTGGAACTGATGGCGGCGGTGGAAGACGTAATGGTGTAACTATTATCGTTTGGAATAGACGTAATTTGAAAAATTGTGTCTAGGTTCAGTCCACCAACATTGTCTCCGTTTGAAAATTGCACATATTCACCGACCGTAAAACCATGAGCCGTATGGGAAACTGATATCGATTTATCACCGGCTGTAGTTGTAAACGGGTTCGCACCCAAGTTTCCGCTTTGCCCACCGTCTAGCGCACTATATGTATAATTTTCTACTGCTTCCTTGAGGCTACCTTTAATTTGATTTTGTGCAGAAACGGTTATCTTTTTCCCAACCGACCCCAAGGCTAAGCTAAGATCCCTGGCACTTGTATCAATCAAGTTTAATCCTCGGTTATTTCCCCCGTTAAATATTTTATCAATGTTTGCTTTGATATTTGTCACTTGAGCGTCGATAGCACCTAACGGATCAGCTGTGTTAGTAACAAAATCGAACACCGGCAAATCTCTCTGCAATTGCTTTATTGCAGTTTTAACGTCATCCAGAAATGTTGCGTTACCGCTAGCTACTGAAGCCTGATTTCCACTGGTAAGCGTTGAAGGTATTAAGGA
>CACHDV010000103.1 GCA_902578675.1 uncultured Alphaproteobacteria bacterium | reverse complement strand
AAAAGACCATATATTTGTTAAAAATGACGGCGTAGAGGATTTCAAAGTTGACGTTCAGAACCGGATTAAAGAAAAAATATTAGTTCCTTTCAGAGAAACAATAAAAATAGAGTTTCTTGCAACAAAAACAAAAACTGTACTCGTTAAAACTAAAAGCCAAGATCCGAATTGGAATAACTGCTCGATAGCGATGCAAGTAGGGCAAACCCTTGTAGTCCACAGAAAATATGAAAATATTGAATGCAAAGCCGAATAGAGCCCACAAATAAACGGAACTTTTTCCAAAAATTTCTTATTCTATTATACTTCGGTTTTATTTCGATAAATTGCGTCAGAGCAAACCCAATTACATTGGAGGGGCTCGCCTCTGCAATAGACGGCGACACAATAATAATAAATAATCACAAAATACGCTTAAACGGCGTTTCTGCCCCCGAATTGAGTGAAGAAGGTGGGAACGAAGCAAAACAAGCCATGCAGAAGATTTTGGAGAATAAGACCATTAAATGTTCCCTATCGGGAAGAAAAAGCTACGAACGCTATATCGGGGTTTGTTGGATCGGTGCCATCGACGTTGGCGCTTTAATTATTATGCAAGGTTTTGCAAGAGATTGTTTCCGTTACAGCGGCGGGAGGTACAGGGCGCTTGAACCAGGACCTGCACGATATCTACCACTACCTAAATATTGCCTAGCACGCACCCGAAGAACTAATTAGGCGTGCCCCCTGGAAGACGTTCGAACAAAATTTCTGGCAACCATAATGCTAACTCTGGGAATATTATTATTAATCCCAAACATACGAAGTGTAATACAATAAAAGGAACGACGCCCCGATACATATCTGCAAGCCGAATCTCTGGAGGACTAATGCCACGCAAGAAAAAGATTGCAGGGGCCATCGGCGGAGTTAAGTAACTCGTTTGGATTACAATTAAAAACATTATACAAAACCAGACATCGTCAACGCCCATTCCTCTTAGGACTGCTGCCGCTACTGGAATAACTATGATCATTATCGAGATAAACTCTAAAACAAACCCTGCTATAAACGTGATTAACATGAAGATAAGCATGGTTGGCCAAACGGGGAGATCAGCTGTTTGAAAAAAGTCTCGCACAACACCCAAACCACCTAAAGCAACAAATATGCTAGCAAACATCATCCCTCCAAGAAGGATGGCCATTATCATTGCTGTTACGCGGAGCGCCTTCAGAAAGGCATCCTTTAATAAAACCCAACTGAAAGTCCTATAAAGGATCGTAAGAATAATAGTGCCAATAGCACCCATCGCACCTGCTTCTGTAGGCGTTGCCCAACCTAACATGATGGTCCCTAGAACCGAAAAAATAAGACCAAACAATGGAACCAATGAGCTAAACACTACCCACGCCTGGCTGGCTATAGAACCATAGGACTCACCGTTATCAACACTTGGGCCATCTTCTGGCCAAATCGAACATCGAAGAAGAATATAAACAATGTAAAGGCCCGCCAAAATTAAACCCGGGAACATAATCCCGACAAATAAATTTCCAACACCCACACCAGCGATAGGGCTTAAAATCACCACCACTACCGAGGGTGGTATGATTGTACCCAACGAACCACCTGCACAAATGGTCCCCGAAATAAGTCCTTTATCGTAACCATGACGCAGCATAACCGAAATTACCATTAACCCAACGACAGACTCAGCAGCACCTACTACACCGCTTGCCGCGGCAAAGAAGACGCAAAGAACAACAGTTGCAATTGCCAGCCCGCCAGGGAGTTTTCGGGTAACTAAGTGGACAGCTTCAAAAAGCTTTTCAGACACTCCCGACTTTTCGAGCATACAGCCCATAAAGATGAATAATGGAACTGCAGATAGTACATAATACGAGGCCACGTCATCTACTTTTGCGATGAGCTGATGTACAAGCACATCGCCAAAACGAATGTAGCCAAAAAGTACCGCTACACCAAAGAGTGAAAATGCTACAGGAAAGCCTATAAATATTAGTATCATAAGCGCGGGGAACATCATAAGACCAAGACTGATTGTCATCTTAAACCGCACCTATTTAGTAAATTTTAGAGATCTTATTAATTCTGAGAGAGTGGCAGTAAAATCATTTAGACATTAATGAGAAGGTTTCGTCAAAATCTCAACATTCTGTTGAGCCTCGTTATCACATAGTTGTTTTGTTCTAGCGAGACCGTTTTTTTTGCTTCAAGCCTTCTCATTATTAATAACAATCACCGTGCTAAACGCGTTTTAAATTGAGATGCTTTATCAAGAAATATTGCATAGTTAGAAGAGTGAATGATAACTACTCGCCTGTTTGAAGCAATTTTCCTTGTTTACGCGCTCCCAAAAAAGAAAAAGAGAAAACGAAAATTCCAGCAAATAAATAAGCTATATTTACTAATATGGCGCCTAGGAGGAGATCATATCGGAAAGTACTA
>CACHDV010000102.1 GCA_902578675.1 uncultured Alphaproteobacteria bacterium | reverse complement strand
GGTTTTAGTGCATCAGCTTGTTCATCCGTCCATATCCCTAGACAACGTGGTGTAATTCTTCCTCGCGGTTCTACAGCCGTTGCCTCCGCAAAGACTAGCCCCACTCCGCCGCGAGCAAACGTACTCAGATGAGCAAATTGCCAATCAGAAGCTACACCGCTATTGGCGGAATACATACAAAGTGGGGATAAGACAATGCGGTTAGGGAGCGTTACCTCTCGTATTTTTAAAGGTTCGAACAGAAGTGGGTCAGTTGCCATTAAATAATTACCTTTTTTAATTGAAGTATTAATCGGTTATGAATGTTAATAAAACCTCGTTTATTTTTTAACTATTATTTCCCCAGTGCGGAAAATAATCCGCCGCGCCCTAATTTAAAATCATTTTCACCAGACAAATCCTTTCCCCTGGCCATCCATAACGGCTTACCAGCCCAGTCCACCGGATATCCAGCAAAAGGAATCTCTAAATCACGACGTAAAACTGAGCTAGAAGGCATGTATCTTACGGTGAAGCCTGCACGTCTACGACCCGATGTATTCACGTCAGAGCCGTGCACGAGGTATACATCATGCAAAGAAAACTGGCCGGCCTTAAGTTCAATATATTCGGTCTCAGTTTCGTCAACGCGATCATCTTTAACGGCCTGATTTAATACCAAATTTTTTCTATGCTCTACTTTATGTTTAAAATGAACAGCGTTCTTATGCGAGCCTGGCACTACTTTCAAACAACCATTACCCCTATCCGAGTCATCAAGTGCCAACCAAAGCGTACACGTTGCAAGAGGTCGTATAGGCCAATATTGACCATCCTGATGCATGGGTACTTCCATACCATCCTCGCCAGGTTTACAGAATAGTTGGACACCCCACATTATGATGTGATCACCCAAAATACTGCTCACAGGATCCACAAGTTCATTATCAAGAGCTACATCCAAAAATGTCTTGTGCCCAATCGTGTCCTCCGCACTGGTTTTAGATGTGTGAATAGAGGCCAATTGCTCCGGGCGGACGTAGGGGTTATCTCTTAATGTATCTTCTAAGGCTTCACGCAAACGCTGAATTATTTTCTCCGAAACCCTAAACTTAGGAACGACAAAACCTTTTTCCCTATATAGATCTATTTCTGTTTTTGATAACTTTACCATACCCTTTATCTTTTATTTAATTTCAATATCGCTCCAATTCTCAACCAGCCTAACCAGTTCACTTAAGTCTCGCTGTTCCCAGCCCTGGTGCATCGCCAACAACATCATTTGTCTCACTTGTTGTGATACAGGTTGCGGCACGCCTTGTTTCTCACCTTCCTCAAGCGCTAGGTTTACGTCTTTCATAAGTATTTCAATTGTCGCACCAAAATCAAAAGCACGGTTCAAAACACTATTTGGCATGACAAGGTCGACTGTCGCATTTCTTCCTGTGCCAGCCTGAATTGCATCAAGCATAAGTGAGGGATCAAGTCCAGCCTTAACACCCATAGCGATTGCTTCCGTGGTAGCGAAAATAGAGGTGGCGAAGAGAATATTGTTTGCTAATTTCAATACCTGGGCTAACCCGGGCTTCTCTCCACAAAAAACAAGCTTCTTGCCATAAGATTCTAGTATAGGTTTTACGTCCTCATATACCTTTGATGGCCCTGAAGCCATTATAGATAATGTTCCATCTCTTGCCCCTGGAGGACCTCCACTTATTGGAGCTTCGAGTGTTGCTATCCCTTTTTTGGTCAGCTCCTCACTTATCTCTGCCGCAAAATTAGATCCGGTGGTGCAGGCATTTATATAAGTTTTCACTTTTCCGCCTGTAACAAGACCTTCAGAGCCAATTACAGCCTCGCGAATGATTTCATTAGAAGGTAAGGAACAGATTATTATATCGGCCTTATCCCCTAAATCCCGAACGCTTTCAGCAACAGGAATTTGTCTTTCCTTAAAATCGATCAGCGCCTCGTTGTTAATATCAAAAACCAATAGATTGTAGCCTGCGTCAGCTATTCGCATAGCCATAGGGTGGCCCATATTTCCTAACCCTAAATAGCCAACAACTTTTTCCATTTAATCGCCTTCTAAAAAATTCTTTATCACATACTAAGTTATCGGTTTTAGGACTCTACAGGAAACCTAAATACAAATCTAAGGTGATTTTTTACAAAAGCAGATATGTGCAACCTGCGCGCGTACAACTTCTAATTTTTATGTTGTAGTCACGCTTTTGGGTGCCAAGCCAAGGGGTATCCAAGACTGGGAATGGGTTAAAATCCTGGTGCGGATACGAAGGGATTAGCAATCCCCGCCCTAGAATGCGGCAATATCAATTAGGTTGCTGGTTTTAATTAGCAAACAAGAATTTATTTGGGCTTCTTTCCACCATACTTCGAGCGACTTTGGTTGCGGTCTTTTACCCCCTGGGTATCGAGTGTACCGCGAATAATCGAATATCGGATACCTGGCAGGTCGTTAGGACCGCCACCTCT
>CACHDV010000101.1 GCA_902578675.1 uncultured Alphaproteobacteria bacterium | reverse complement strand
TTTGGTCTAATACCTTGGACGCCGCCTGACTTTTTAATGATAGGTATTTGGCCAATTCTTATGGGATTAACGATGTGGCTTCAGCAGAGATTAAATCCACAGCCAACAGATCCGGTTCAAGCTAAGGTGTTTATGTTTTTACCCCTCTTTTTTACATTTTTGTTGGGAACTTTCCCCGCGGGTTTAGTCATTTATTGGACGTGGAATAACCTTTTATCTATAGCCCAGCAACGCTTAATTATGTATAGGATGGGCGTAAAATAAAGGTCTAGTTATATGGCTAAGGAGAACCTTAGTTCAGCTGGAGAGCCTGACTTTGATTCGCTGCAGATTGAGCAGGGGAGACACTTATTCTCTCAGCAGTGTAAATTTTTTCATGGGACAGATACTCTCCAAAATCTCCCTCAGGCATCTCTACCGGAAGTGGCGTTTGTTGGACGCTCTAACGTAGGAAAATCAAGCCTTATCAATGCATTAACGGGGCAAAAGTCGCTAGCGCGGACTTCGAACACCCCAGGAAGGACGCAACAACTTAACTTCTTTAATCTAGGAGATAAAATTATAATTGTAGACCTTCCAGGATACGGTTACGCAAAAGTTTCAAAAGCACAGGTGGCAAGATGGACCCACACAATGAAACTATTTCTTAGAGGCCGCGTCCCGCTGAGGAGAATGTGTTTACTCATTGACGCAAGGCGAGGGTTAAAGGATGTTGATAGGGAGATGATGGATCTCATGGATGGCGCTGCAGTAGTCTACCAGCTTGTGTTTACAAAAGTAGACAAGACTAGCCAGAATGAGCTAAGGCATAATATAACGGTGACAAAGGAGGAATTGAAAAAGAGGCCTGCCGCGTTTCCGATTTTAATTCAAACTAGTGCACAAGCCAAAACCGGATTAAAAGAGTTGAGAGCGAGTTTGGCTGAATTAGTCTTGTAGCATTACTATTGCTCTAGACCATACTTATAAATCGTCTCTATTCAGGAGCATTAACAATGAGCCGTTCAGATATTGAGTCACGCAGCGATTGGCTATCAAAGGCGAGTATTTTAACAGACGCTCTTCCATTTATGCGGCGATATGCTGATTCTAGAGTAGTTGTAAAATTTGGTGGTCACGCGATGGGTGATGGCAATCTGTTTAATACATTTGCGTCAGACATGGTATTGCTGCGTCAAGTTGGAACTAACCCTATAGTGGTTCATGGAGGAGGTCCTCAAATTGGACAAATGCTGGAAAGAATGGCTATAAAAAGCGAATTCGTTGATGGCTTGCGCGTTACAGATAAGGCTACTGTTGAAATAGTTGAGATGGTTTTGGCAGGATCAATAAATAAGTCTATTGCTGCAGCTATAAACAAATCTGGTGGGAAGGCTGTTGGCATTTCAGGAAAAGATGCTAACCTGCTCACCGTAAAGAAATTGACGCGTAAATCATTAGATGCTGAAAGTAATATTGAGAAAGTGACGGATCTAGGTTTTGTTGGTGAACCAAAATCCGTTGATAGTAAGTTGATAAACACTCTTATCTCGGACGGGTTTATTCCGGTTATAGCTCCCGTTGGGTATGGGGAAGACGGCGAAACATATAACATTAACGCAGCTACAGCTGCAGGCGCTATAGCAGGTGCAACAGGGGCCCAGAGAATGTTAATGCTTACTGACGTAGAAGGCGTACTAGCAAAAGATGGTAAGCTCATACCGGAGCTTACTATTAATGAGGCGAATAAATTACAGAAAGAGGGCGTTATATCGGGGGGGATGATCCCTAAAGTTGAGACATGCATTGAAGCAGTAAAAAAAGGAGCAGAGGCTGCAGTTATTCTGGATGGAAGGGTGCCCCATGCAGTGCTGCTAGAGTTGTTCACATCTCAAGGACATGGCACGATTATCAGAGACGACTGAGCGTCTACTTACTGGCTTGGCGGCGTTTTTTATCTTTTTTTCTGCGGTACATTAAAATATCAGCGCGCTCTATTAGGTCCGAGGCTATCTTATCATAATTCCTATCTAGGCTAACGAAACCAGCGGAGATCCCAACCGGCTTACGCCTATCAACGGAAAACTCTTTAAAAAAATTGGTATTAAAGAGGAGTGGCTTGAATAGCGCCCTGGCTGCTGGTTTTTCTAAATTATTGAGCCACATCGCAAATTCATCGCCGCCAAACCTCGCGACGAAGTCTCCTGGGCGTGCTAAATTAATCAGAAAATTAGCCAATTTAACGAGTGCTTTGTCTCCCGCTTTGTGCCCTTGCGAATCATTGATGAGCTTAAAATTATCAAAGTCTATAAACACCAGAACGCCGGTGGGAGCTTGTGTTGTTACTTGCGCAAAAATCTTTTCTGTTAAATATTTCTCAAAAGTCCCTCGGTTAAGGAGACCCGTAAGTTGGTCTGTAGTTGATAAAACCTCTAATAGCTCCCTATTTGCAATGTGCTCTAGCTCTATACCTATCAAATCCGCACATTGCTCAAAAAGAAATAAATCATCGT
>CACHDV010000100.1 GCA_902578675.1 uncultured Alphaproteobacteria bacterium | reverse complement strand
GGTATATCATATTTCAGTGTCATGTCCCGTAAAACTTCAAGAAAGCCGGGGGCAGGAGGAATGAGCCTTTGAAAGGGTTCGACAATCACTGCTCCTAATTGTTCATGATGCTCGTCTAGAATACTCTTGAACATCTCTGTATCGTTGAAAGGTGCTACGATAACCTCTTCGCTAACCTTTTTTGGGATCCCAGGTGAGTCAGGGATTGCTTGAGGAAAATTACTGAGGGTCTTTGGTGCAAGACTCATTAGAGAATAGTCACTCATTCCATGATAACCGCCTTCAAACTTTAAAACTTTATCGCGTTCTCGGTAAGCTCGAGCTATTCGCATCGCATAGAGTGTCGCTTCAGATCCGGAACTAACAAACCGAATTTGTTCTATGCAATTTACTGCGGCACAGATTTCTTCTGCTAATTTTATTCCGTGCACATTGTTTGCAAAGAAAGTGGTGCCGTTTGGTACTTGATTAAGGACTGCTTCAGTAACTTTAGGATGTGCGTGACCAACAAACATGGGGCCTGATCCTAAAAGAAAGTCTACGTATTCATTACCTTTATTATCCCAAATTCTTCCTTCTTTCCCTCGTGCGATTATGACGTCACTAGCCATATTGCCAAAATGGCCACCTGGAAGCACAGCGTGGGCACGTAAACTTAAATCGTCATTTAGGGAAGAAATTTCTATTTCGGTCATCTTTTATTCCTCTGCTGTTCACGCCGACGATGTTCTGGTTCCTTTTAGGGTAATCCAAAAAATGATTAAAAGACGAGATATCTGCCATTATATCCGTTATCCGATATTCTAAAAGAAGGATTTGGTAGGACTGAATTGGCTGTTAACTAGAGAGTATCCTGTTTTTAAAGACAACTTGTGAAGAAAGTATGAGTGATGACGAGTGAACTTGTTTTATACGAATCTCGCGATCGTATCGCGCTAATAACAATAAATAGACCAGAAAAAATGAATGCATTGTCAAACGGCTTAGTCGCTCAACTCAGGGATGCACTCATTCGGTTCAAAAATTCCGATGACCAGTGCGCGGTAGTAACTAGCTCAGGAGACAAGGCTTTTTCTGTTGGAGCAGATATAAAGGATCCACCAACAGACCCGGACCTTTGGGAATGCATGCCTGGGGTAGGAGTGATTATTGATAAACCAGTCATTGCTGCGGTAGCCGGATATTGTGTTGGGGGAGCATATTGCCTAGTGCAGTTTTGTGATCTAGCAGTAGCTGCAGATAATGCAGATTTTTTCTATCCAGAAGCCCAACTAGGTTTTTGTGGTGGCCTAATCGCAAGTACGGCAGCCCGCATACCCCATAAAATAGCGATGGAGTTGATGTTAACGGGCAAACATTTTGATGCTCAACGAGCATATGAAGTTGGTATGATTAACCAAGTCGTTCCTGTCGGAAAGCAGGTTGACGTAGCAATGGATTATGCAAAAATTTTGGCGAATAGTGCTCCACTAGTTGTCGGTATGATTAAACGTTTTGTGCGCGATACTGTTACGCCAAAGGGCCCATCCGAACTTCACGCGCTTGCCCGAGCAGAATTGTTCACTATTAGAAATAGCGAAGATCAGCAAGAGGGAGGCGCAGCTTTTCGGGAAAAACGGACACCAATTTTTAAAGGTCGTTAAACAAATCTCCCGATATTGTCTGTTTTAAATGACTACAACTATTTTCTAAGCCGAGAGGAGTTAGAAATTATAAAACTAGGTGGCTTAGGTGTTTTCGCTTCCACGCACCTTTTGGATAGAGAAAAGCTTGCATTACTTGCGAACAATGTTGAAAAATTTGGCTTTGGCTCTCTATGGTTTCCTGAAGCTACGTCCTTTGAATCATTTTCACTCGCAGCATATTTATTAGCGAATTCAAACAAACTGATAGTGGGAACAGGCATAGCAAATATTTATGCCCGCGATGCTGTAACGTCTGCGCAAGGCCATGATGGTTTGAACGCTCTTTTCAAAAAGAGATTTATTTTGGGTTTGGGTGTTAGTCACGTTTCCTTTGTTGAGGAAATTCGCGGCCATAAATTTGGCAAGCCAGTCTCTTCAATGAACGAATATTTAGAAAAGTTAGGGAATGCCGATATCGATCTAAATCTTCGAATGGAGGATAGGAATATTATTTTGGCAGCATTGGGGCCGAGGATGTTGGAGTTGGCTGCTGCTAAAAGTAAGGGTGCGATACCCTATAGTGTGACCCCTGATTACACGGCGAAAGCACGGGAAGTTTTAGGGCCGAAGGCTTGGCTTTGTGTTGAACAGAAAATATGCCTCACAAATTCTTTATCTGATGCGCGGTTCATTGCGAAAAAACAAATGGATCGCTATTTGAGATGGCCGAATTATGTTGATAATTGGATAAGAATGGGTTTTAAGCATTCAGACTTGGAGGGAGAGGGCTCTTCAAGATTTTTAGACGCTATGGTTTGTTGGGGCAGCGATAAGAGGATAATGAACTGCTTAGAACAGCATTTTAGCGCCGGC
>CACHDV010000099.1 GCA_902578675.1 uncultured Alphaproteobacteria bacterium | reverse complement strand
GTTCCCAAGCCACAGTTATGAAATCTTGAAGATATACGTCCATGAATGTCTTGGACTGCATCTCTTTAATGTCTGCTCCAGCGGCAAATGCCTTGTCGGATCCTGTCAATATCATACACCCCACAGCATCATCATTATCAAGATCCTGCAACGCAGACTCCAGCTCCCTAGTCAAATCCGCAGAAAGCGCGTTCAAGGCCTTTGGCCGATTTAAAGTGATTATGCCTACACTATCTTTACGTTCAACAATGATATTTTCATAGACCATTTTAAGCTCCTAAATCTTAATTCTCTAAAAAGTGATTTTAGTTGTTGGCATGTAAATTTAACGCGGCTCTAAGGAAAACCGGATTGCTAAATAATCTCCATCTGGTAAAAAGTCTATCGTCAGAATTTCTTCGCCCCTAAGAAACTCTCCATCTCTATTAAACTTCCAACCTAGTTGGCTCAATGCCTCTTTGTAAAATGCTAGTATCTTTTCTTCTCCTTCACTGGACTGTGCAAAAGAAACTAACACTCTTCCATGCACTGTATCGAAAGCTACATTACTTTCGGTCGCTTCTGTCATACCTCGCATAAGGGGTAAGTCTTCAAAACCGCTTACAAAACGCTCATTACCATGTGAGATCGTCGACAATACCCCAATTGAAGAAGCAACAAGTGCAAACCGAGATACAAGCAATAAAACCTTAAGACTTATCATGGCAAGAAAACCTAACGCTGACACTTACCACAAAAAAACGTGGATCTTCCTGATTGAATAATACGTTTTATCATCCCCGAACAAGACTTTTTCATACATTCTTCCCCTTCTCGAGAATAAACTCGAAATTGGTGTTGAAAATACCCCATCTCTCCGCTCGTTTGAAGATGATCTTTTAAAGTGGACCCACCAGCATTTATAGCATCTTGCAGGACAACCCGGATAGCGACCACCAAACGATCAATTTTGTTCTCTGAGATGTTCTTTGCCTTACGCCGTGGTGATATACCCGACCGGTGAAGCGCTTCACATACGTATATATTTCCTAATCCCGCAATTGTAGTTTGATCTAACAAAACAGATTTAATTGACGATTGTTTCCTATTGATTTTCTGTCGCAAGGCAAAGGCATTGAATGCATTACTTAATGGCTCAGGTCCTAGCGCAGCTAATGATCGATATTCTGCCAAGTTTTTCAACGGAACTATGTCTACGAAACCAAATCTTCTCGGATCATTATATCTAATAAAAAACCCATCTTCTGTTTTGAAAATTAGATGGTCATGGGCATCCTTAACCTTTGGCAAATCTTTGGTAATTAGAACTCGACCAGACATGCCTAAATGCAGAATCATTACCATCCCATCTTGGGTATGCCAGAGAATATACTTCCCACGTCTTTCTAATTTTAATATCCGGGCACCCGTTAAAACTTGTTCTAACGATGCGGGAATAGGCCAACGCAGGTCTGGCCTAGTTTTCTTAACGCACACTATTTTTCTGCCTGCTAGGAACGGACTAAGACCACGCTTAACTGTTTCTACTTCAGGTAATTCTGGCATAGTTTCTTTTTCTTCTATTTAGAACCAACTTACGTCTTCTGGATCAAATGCTTTTTCCACTTTTAGCATGAGCTAACTTGGAAGATAATGTTATTTGGTTTAAGTTGAAACAGTTAAGAAAATGGGAATATAAATCTTTATAAAAAATAGATGGAAATGCACCGTGGCTAATTTGAAGCAAGGGTTTACTCATTTCGGTTTCAAAGAAGTAAGCAAATCTCAAAAAGGCCAATTAGTAAGGAATGTTTTTGATTCCGTTGCAAATCGATATGATTTGATGAACGATCTCATGAGCCTAGGCGTCCATAGGCTTTGGAAAGATGCCCTAATTGATTGGCTTAACCCCCAGAAAGAACAAACCTTATTAGATGTTGCTGGAGGGACAGGTGATATTACTAATCGGTTCAAAAAAAGGGGCGGTGGCCGAGCAATAGTATGTGACATAAACCAACAAATGCTTGTAAATGGCCAGAAAAAATTCTCTGACTCTATTCCCATGAAAGATACGATTTGGATATGCGGTGATGCTGAAAAATTACCCATCGATGATAAATCAGTCGACGTCTATACCATTGCCTTTGGCTTAAGAAACGTAACTAACATTCAAGTTGCTCTCGAGGAAGCCCAAAGGGTTTTGCGACCAGGGGGTAGATTTCTATGCCTTGAATTTAGCGACTTTTCTCTACAAGTTCTAAAACCTCTCTATGAAGCATATTCTTTCAAAGTAATCCCACAGATCGGCAACGTAATTGCGAACGATAAAGACTCCTATAAATACCTTGTTGAGAGCATCAGAAAATTTCCTAACCCAACCCAACTTATTTCTCGAATGAGAGAGGCAGGTTTAGAACAATGTAAATTCCGAAATTTATCTGGTGGAATAGTTGCAATACATTCAGCATGGCGGATATAGATCGACTATATGATAAACTTATTCGGTAATTTAATTACACTTTTACGTCTTCTATTTAAGC
>CACHDV010000098.1 GCA_902578675.1 uncultured Alphaproteobacteria bacterium | reverse complement strand
TTCAGAAAGGCATCGAGGCTCACAAAGCGGGGAGAGTTCAAGAGGCTGATCGGTATTACACCGCCATTCTTAAAGCTAATCCCAAACATCCTGATGCTAATCATAATATGGGAGTTCTGGCTGTTGCTATTGGCAAAGTCAATGAGGCATTACCATTCTTTAAAACTGCATTGGAAGTAAATCCTAAAATAGCGCAGTATTGGCTAAGTTATATTGATGCTCTAATCAAGTTAGATCGACTAAAAGACGCAAAAGCAGTGTTCGATGAAGCTAAGGGTGCGGGTGCTAGGGGCGATGATTTTGATAAAGTTGAGAGCAAAATTAGAATTTGGAATAAGTCTATAAATAGAATTGGGGATACCCAAGACCCACCACAAAGTCAATTGCAACTATTGATTAACCTCAATACAAGCGGACAATTTGAAAAAACATTAAATGAAGCTGCGCAACTGCTAACGAAATATCCGAGGTCTGCACTTCTTTACAATATTATCGGAGCTGCAAATAGAAGATTAGGCAAACTCCAAAAGGCTTTAGATGCTTATAAAGGCGCGCTCGCCATTAAGCCTGATTATGCCGATGCCCAAAATAATATTGGGGTTACTTTCAACGTTCAAGGCAAGATCGATAGGGCTATAACGGCTTATAACAAAGCCATTTCCATCAAAACTGACTATGCTGAAGCCTATTATAATAGGGGTGTAGCTCTCCATAATAAAGGCATGCTCGATAAGGCTATAGCAGCTTATAATGAAGCCATTGCTATCAAAACTGACTATGCTGAAGCCTATTATAACAGGGGTGTAGCTCTCCATAATAAAGGCAAGCTCGATAAGGCTGTAGCAGCTTACAATGAAGCCATCGCTATCAAGCCCAACTATGCTGAGGCTCATTACAACATTGGTGTTGTGTTACAATACAAAGGCGAAATAGACAAAGCTGTAGCAGCTTACAATCAAGCCATTGTTATCAAACCCAACTATGCTGACGCTCATTATAACATTGGTGTTGTTTTGCAAGATCAAGGTAAACTCGTTGGAGCTATAGCGCATTATAAGGAGGCAATATTAATAAAGCCTGATTATAACGAGGCCTACACCAATATGAGTAACGCACTTTCAGGCATAAATTTTGAAAAACCAAATCATGAAATACAAGGCATCCTTATTTCGATGCTGGATAAATATAAAAATGTGAGGCCGAATAATATAGCTGACGCGGCTATCAGTCTCTTAAGACTAGAGCTAGATCTGCAAAGGCAACTGCAACTGATCAATTCTGATGAAGTAAGAAAGAACCCCCTGGCTACAGTAACAGAGTTAAATAAATTCCCCTTGCTAATAAAGCTAATGAAAGTCTGCCCAATTCCCGATTTGGAGTTTGAAGCACTATTAGAAAGTCTGAGAGCAAGTATCCTCGCAAATATTTGTTCTTTAAAAAAGGCACCAAATGAATTGCTTATGTTTCAGTCAGCGTTGGCACTTCAGTGCTTCACTAATGAATACATCTACAAGCAAACAAAAGAAGAAGGAAAAAGTCTTCAACGGTTGGAAAAAATCGTGAAAAGCGCAATAGACAATAATAAGCAACCAAGCCCACAGGAAATATTAGTCCTAGCCTCATATAAGGGGCTTAATCACTATGACTGGTGTAATTTTCTGACTGTTACAGATGAAATTCAAGAGGTCTTTACTCGTCAAATTGAAGAGCCGAAAAGGGAGCAATATTTAAAGTCGAGTATTCCTACACTTGAGCCAATCACTGAAAACATTTCGTTAAAGGTACGGGTGCAGTATGAAAAAAATCCGTATCCGAGGTGGGTTAACACGTCACTTTTTGGAAACCCGGCAGCTATTTCGGAAGTAATACGCACTATGCAGCTTAAGATTTACGAGCAAAAGATCCTCTCCGTAAACGCTCCCGATATCCTAGTTGCTGGGTGTGGCACTGGCCAGAATTCGACTAACACTGCAACGAGGTTTAAATCTTCAAAAGTCCTGGCAATCGATCTCAGCCTATCAAGCCTAGCTTATGCCCAACGAAAAACCGAAGAACATGGCATTACAAATATAGAGTACATGCAGGCCGATATCTTAAACGTTGGAAAGCTTTATAAGCAATTTGATATTATCGAAAGCATTGGTGTGTTGCATCATATGAACGACCCAGTGACAGGATGGAAGGTGTTGGTAGATTGTCTGAAGCCAGGCGGCCTAATGGCCATAGGATTGTATAGTGAATTAGCTAGACAATCTATTGTAAAAATCAGAGCAGAGATAAACCAACTCGATATTGGATCAAGCGATTTGGAAATGAAACGTTTTAGAGATTTAATGATAGGGTCAAATGAAAAACATCATAAAATTGCTATGCGTTGGAGGGACTTTTACAGCCTTAGCGAGTTGAGGGATCTTCTATTCCATGTACAGGAACACAGGTTTACAATTCCTCAAATAAAAGACTCTCTTCATAAACTCGGGCTTAAGTTCTGTGGTTTTACTTCCTCGAAAATCGTTTCGCACTTTAAACTGACCAATAGACACAAGGATGATCCATACAACTTGGATAAATGGCATTTACATGAGGAAGCTA
>CACHDV010000097.1 GCA_902578675.1 uncultured Alphaproteobacteria bacterium | reverse complement strand
CATAATGTACATCTGGGCATGGCAAGCCCCTCCATTACATCCGGATTTGTGGATTTCCTCTAATACTGCCGCAGCTGCTGATATCGGCAACCCACTTCCGCCATATTCCTCAGGCACTAAAACAGCAAGAAAGCCTGCGTCGGTCAACGCTTTTACAAACTCAGTCGGATACGCTCGTTCACGGTCCTGCTCACGCCAATATTCGCCCGGAAACTTTTCGCACAAGGCCGCTACCGACCTCCGTATTTCGTCAATCACTTCATTCGTTTCAGGGGCAATGTCTAACATAAGCGTCGTCCTTTCTCATACCAGCGCGTCTGCGATCTCATATAACGTCTCGTGTAGGCATAATTCAACACCGAGTGTCACAAAAAATCTAATTTTTTAATTAAAACACAAATGAGTATAGAAACACTTATTTTCTCAACCGGTTTTTCTTAACCGTTCAGGGTTTAACCCCACAGTAAGCTTGAGGGTACATTTATTGTACTGCCGATGAACTCTAAACCATGTTCTCGATCATCTTTTAGCAGGAGTGGGCCATCTAAGTCGACGACAGAAGCACCCTGCCCAGCCACTAAACCTGGGGCCATAGCCAAAGACGTTCCAATCATGCACCCCACCATTATTTGAAAACCTAGATTTGAGGCCGCCTTTTTCAACTCTAACGCTTCTGTCAGACCGCCTGTTTTATCTAGTTTAATGTTAATCATTTCATATTTTCCTACCAGCCCTTTCAGCGTTGAGGTGTCGTGACAACTTTCATCAGCACAGACCGCAATTGGGTGGGGTATGGAGGCGAGTCGTGAATCTTGGTCTGCCGGAATCGGTTGCTCAATCATTATAACGCCTAATTGTTTAAAGCGAGGTGCATATTCGAGGTATTGTTCTATAGTCCAGCCCTCATTAGCATCCACTACTAACTTCGTATTGGGCGCATTGCTATGAATTTTTTCTACGCGATGGAAATCAAGGCCATCCCCAGTCATTTTAAGTTTCAGAATAGGGCGGTTTGAATTCTCAAATGCCAATTCACCCATTTTTTCGGGTTCGTCAACACCAAGCGTATAAACTGTCGTAAGTGGCTCAGGAGCACTCAGGCCTGCTAGTTCCCACATCCTACAGTTTGCTTTCTTGGCTTCAAGATCCCACAAAGCACAATCTACTGCATTGCGAGCGGCTCCCGCCGGCAATACTTTACGTAAGTATTGCCGGCAAGGCTTTTCGTTTAATTCAGGAATGATCTTAGATATCTGTTTTTCAACACTATCCAACGTTTCATTGTAACGTGCATAAGGAAAGCACTCACCGCGACCTGAAAGGTTTCCATCGAAGATGGAAACCGTTATGACCTCTGATACTTTGCGGCTACCGCGAGATATCCTAAATTCACTTTCGAGGGGCCATGATTCTCTATTTATATGTACCTGAATTGCCATCAAAAGTCTTTTTTCAAATTTGATCCACAAGAGAAGCTACACCGTCTCGCAACGGATCGACCGCGGGCAAACCAATCTCTTGAGAGATTTTATCGCAGAACACTCTCCCTTCCTCTTCAGACAATCGGGATGTGTTTATAGCAGCTCCAACACACCTCACGTCAGGATTAGTAAGCCTGGCTGCTTGGAGGTTAAAATCGATGCACGTGGGCAAATCAATTAGCGGAAAGTGGGGCATACTCCTCATATGTGGGCGGCCAGCCTCGTGACAGACCACTATTGCATCGGGCTGTGATCCATGGATTAAACCAAGTGTAACCCCGGCGTATGAAACGTTAAAAAGTGAACCTTGACCCTCCACGATGTCCCAGTGATTTTCCGAATTTTCCGGGCATAACCATTCCACAGCGCCAGATATAAAATCTGCAACAACCGCATCTATTGATACGCCGCTTCCCGCAATAAATATTCCTGTTTGGCCGGTCGCTCTAAAATCTGCATCAAATCCTCGTTTGTTCATTTCTTGCTCGATTGCCAACGCCGTAAACATTTTTCCTACTGAAACATCAGTTCCAACCGTGAGAAGTCGTTTTCCTGATCGATTTAATCCGTTACCAACATCAAATTCCCTACTTGGATGCCGAACATCGTGCAATGACCTATTATGTTTTTTTGCAGCCTCAACCAATTCTGGTATCTGGGTTATTCGAGTATGGAGACCGCTAGCGATGTCCATACCCAATTCAAGTGCTTTGACTAATTGATTGATCCAATTTTCCGGGATTACCCCACCCCGGCTCACAACACCCAATATTACGGTCTTAACACCCGCTTCTGCTGCTTCATCTATGGTCATATCCGGGACGCCGCAATCAGCGTTGCAATCCTCAAATCGAAACTGCCCTAAGCACCAATCTGGGCGCCAGACCCGAACACCATTTGCGGTTTTAGCAGCGAGTTGATCACGCGCATCACCAAGAAATAATAAGTATGGATACTGGAATTCCACGACTGTTTCCTTTTCCTATTAGATTAAGAACCTCGACAGTATAGGTAGTGAGGTGACTCACACAATACTAAATAAATTCAACCTGACTTTTCCAAGCGACCCAATTTAGTCATCTTTCTTTTTAAAGTCGTCCAATCAGCAGAGAGATTTTCAAAATACTGTGTGAGTTCATCAGGGGTTTTGAACCGGATTTTTGTGTAAAGTTTTGATAATACTTCTTCAAGTTCAGTATCTTTTGAAGCATTTTTAAATCTTTTGGATATTTTAGCTACGATTTCGGCTGAAGTCGCTTGAGGAGCTAACAGA
>CACHDV010000096.1 GCA_902578675.1 uncultured Alphaproteobacteria bacterium | reverse complement strand
CCGCAACACATGAAAATAGTTAGCAGGTGTTGTACAATTTACCACCTGAATGTTGTCATCACCGCACAATTGCAAGTAGCGCTCCAATCGAGCAGACGAATGGTCCGGTCCCTGTCCCTCGTAACCGTGAGGTAGTAGCATTACCAGGCCTGACATACGTAACCATTTATCTTCTCCAGAACTTATAAACTGATCAACAATAACTTGCGCCCCGTTTGCAAAGTCTCCAAACTGCGCTTCCCACAGAATTAATGCCTTGGGTTCTGCTTGACTAAACCCATATTCAAAACCAAGAACTGCTGCTTCTGATAGAGGACTATCTATAATTTCAAATGTCTTTTGACTATCTAAAAGATTATTCAATGGAATATATCTCTCTTCATTTTCTTGGTCTGTCCAAACGGAATGACGTTGAGAAAACGTCCCTCTTCCACTATCTTGCCCACTCAGTCTTACGGCGTTTCCTTGAAGTAGCAGACTACCGAATGCAAGAGCTTCAGCTGTGGCCCAATCTATCCCTTCGCCTGAAGTAATCATTGCTTCCTTTTGAGAAAGTATCCGCCGCAACTTGGGATTAATGTTAAATTCTGTAGGTATATTACAAAGAGCCAAACCGATTTTCTTAAGCGTCTGCTGATCAACTCCAGTATCCCCTCTTCTCGGTCCACCTTGTGCAGGTTTTATTCCTGACCAATTTCCGTCAAGGGTATCTGCTTTATTAGGCTTATAGTTAATACCGGCGTCGAACTCAGCATTTAGCCTTTTATTTTCTTCCACCACAAGTTGATCCCCGCCCCCTTTTCCAATTACGCCCTCTCTCTCAAGCTGTGTTGCGTAAATCTGTCTCGTAGTCGGGTGCATTTTTATTTTTTTATACATTTTTGGCTGGGTGAACATAGGCTCATCACCCTCATTATGACCAAAACGCCGATATCCTATTATATCAAGGATGACATCAACACCGAATTCCTGCCGGAACTCTGTGGCTATTCTTGTCGCGTGTATTACTGCTTCAGGATCGTCCGAATTTACATGAAAAATTGGGGCCATGACCATTTTAGCTACATCTGTTGAGTAAGGTGAAGACCGTGAATAGGATGGATCCGTAGTAAATCCTATTTGATTATTAATTATAACATGGATTGTTCCACCAGTACGGTAACCTCTAAGTTGCGAAAACGCTAAAACTTCTGAAACTATTCCCTGCCCAGCGAATGCAGCATCACCGTGCAACAATATCCCTAGCACTTTTTTCCTCGAAGCATCATTTCTCTGGGCTTGTTTTGCACGAGCCCTTCCAACCACTACGACGTTAACGACTTCTAAATGAGATGGATTAGCATTTAGGGTTAAATGCACCATTTTTTCATCAAACTCTCTGTCTGCCGAGGACCCCATGTGGTATTTAACATCCCCAGAGCCGCCCGCATCTACAGGATTAGCTGGATTACCCAAAAATTCAGAAATTATCGCTCTAAATGGCTTCTTCATAACGTTGCACAAAACATTAAGGCGGCCACGGTGCGCCATCCCTACAACAACTTCCTCTAATCCTAATTGGCTGCCGCGTTTAAGTATTTGTTCTAAAGCCGGGATTACTGATTCGGCACCATCCAGTCCAAACCTCTTGGTTCCAACATATTTTACCGCTAAAAATTTTTCAAAACACTCAGCAGCGGTTATCCGCTCTAATATCGTCTTTTTCCCCAACACGGTGAAATCTGTTTGGTTGTGTATTTGTTCAATTCGATTTTGTATCCATTTTTTTTGCTCAGGGTCTTGAATATGCATATATTCAACCCCTATTGAGCTGCAGTATGTTTTCTCCAGTGCCTCCATAATCTGGCGGAGGGAAGCTTTTTCGAACCCAAGAGCGTTATCAATAAAAATCGGCCGATCCCAATCCTTTGGACTGAAACCATAGTTGCTCGGCTCCAGTTCTGGGTGTGGATCTTTCTCGCTCAAATCAAGAGGATCTAATTTAGCTTTAAGGTGGCCCCTTATACGATAGGCCCTAATCAAAGTTATAGCTCTAAGCGAGTCTAAAATACTTTGCCGTGCGTCGAGATCATCCGCTGGCGACCGCGTTTCATTTGAAAAAGCAGCTGAGTCATCTCTGTCAGCGCCTATAATCTCTGTTTTAGAGGTAGCCCAGCTGGCTGGCCTTTCAATGTCCAGATCCAATGACGTATCCCCAGGCAAGGTAGAAAAAAAACTTTGCCATTGCGGGTCTACCGAGTTTTCATCTTTCACATACTCGTCGTAGAGTTGAAGCAAAAATGAGGCATTTAGGGGATTGATGAGCTTATCCATAACAGACCTTATCGTCTTAACCTTTAAAAGCGTCGTTAGCACTTCTCTCCCACGAGACATATATTGTCATTAGGCTTTTTTCTCAACTAAAAAGTAGAAAAACAATAACCAATATTATCTTATTTTGAAAAAAATTGATTTTACACTATTAGCTACTTTTTTCGGCTCATGATGCAGGATTTTATATAGATATTTTTTAATATCTTTGACAAGAAACACCGGTTGGATGCTTCAAAAAACCTCTACTATACATTATTTGCGTGCGATCTCAAAAATTCTCAAGATTTTCAAAAATTTTTGTTCAAAGCACTTAAACTTTTGGATTGCTAACGATGGCTTCAACAGCTTCTAGGTTTTTCATATTTAATGCGCCTGATGGTGACAGACCTTTATTCGCAATGCTGTTGTTAATAATCGGTGTCTTTGTGCTGGCTTTACAGGAC
>CACHDV010000095.1 GCA_902578675.1 uncultured Alphaproteobacteria bacterium | reverse complement strand
TGGCTTAGTGGACAAGGGTGCGGACAAAGGTGCGTTGATTTTAACTGAACGGACGTTGAAGGATGCAGAGTCAGGCCTAGATTTAGCCACTCTTACTTCGACGACATTCGCTAGAGGTAATGGCGGATATGACGGGCCGAGCGACGAGGCCCCGAGGCCGCATAAAGTACCAGAACGTGAACCAGACTTTGCGGTTGATCTCACTACTTTGGATATGGCGGCTCTAATTTACAGGTTGTCGGGTGATTATAATCCTTTGCATGCTAGCCCTTCAGTAGCGAGGGCGGCGGGTTTTCCAAAACCTATTCTTCATGGTCTTTGTTCGTTGGGTGTGGCGGGTCACGCAATTTTGAAAGGATGCTGTGACTATGATGCAAAAAGATTAAAATCGCTTCAATTGAGGTTCTCTTCGCCAGTTTATCCAGGCGAAACGATGAGGACAGAAATCTGGCGTGATGGAGCAAATATTTCTTTCAAGTCAAAAATAGTAGAACGAGATGTCGTAGTTCTAGATAATGGCCACGCAACAGTCGAATAATAATTAGGAATTGTGATGCCTAAGATTATAGAGAATTGGATACAATAAAATGAGTGAAAGTGAGAGAGAGTTACCCAAGCCGACACCTGAAACGCAGCACTTCTGGGATGGTACGAGGCAGGGAGAACTTAGGCTTCAGAGATGTAAAAAAACCGGTGAAGTTTATTTTCCGCCGAGGCATTTTTGTCCTTCTAGCGGCAGTACAGATATTGAAATAATTAAAGCATCAGGACGCGGTACATTACATAGCTATATAATTAGCCATCTTCCTGCTCCCGGTTTTACACCGCCATATGCAATAGCGATTGTAAAACTTGAAGAGGGACCAAAGATGATGTGCAATATAGTGGAATGTGAGCAGACCCCAGAAGCATTGGTCTTAGATATGCCACTTGAAGTAAGTTTCGAAAAAGTTAACGACGAAATTACACTCCCACAATTCAAACCAGCGGGGCATTAGTTCCATGAAACGTAACTCTGTAGCTATTGTCGGTGCATCTGAGACGACGGAACTTGGCAAAGTTCCTACTATGTCTCAAGTCCAACTTCACGCAGACGCAGCTTTAAACGCAGTATCTGACGCCGGTTTGAAATTGTCTGATATAGATGGTGTCGCAACTGGAGGACATAATGCTGTAGAAATAGCCCATTATCTTGGAATTGTCCCGAAATGGCTGGATGGCACATCAGTTGGTGGATGTTCATTCATGCTACTGGTGAGGCATGCGGCAGCCGCTATAAATGAGGGTCTTTGTGAGACAGTCTTAATTACGCATGGCGAGAGCGGACGCTCTAATCTTGGTAGGCATGGATCTTCAATTTTTCCGTCTTTGTTTCAGCAACAGTTTGAACGGCCGTTTGGTGTAACGCGACCGCCTACAATGTTTACTATTCCAGTTCTACGCTACATGAAGGACTATGGTCTTAGTGAAGAGACTTTAGCCATGGTCTCTGTTGTTCAAAGAGAATGGGCAAGTAAAAACCCGAGAGCAAGTTTTCGAGACCCGATCACCGTTGATGACGTATTAAATTCAAAGATGATCTGTTATCCGTTTAGACTTCTAATGTGCTGTTTAGTTACAGATGGTGGTGGGGCGCTCATATTAACCAAGTCTGAGCGTGCTAAAGATCTGGCCCAAAAACCAGTGTACGTTCGTGGTACTGGTGAAAGCGGAGAAACACCTATGATAAGCCAGATGGGAGATTTCACCTCGTCAGCAGCTTTTAAAGTAGCTGGTTCGTCCGCGTTTGAGTCTGCTGGAATTAAGCATTCCGACGTTGATCATCTGATGATCTATGATGCCTTCGCCCACCTTCCTATATATGGTCTAGAAGACTTGGGTTTTGTTGGACGAGGAGAAGCAGGATCATTTATCGCTGAGGGTAATACTCGAATGGGTGGAAGCCTGCCGCTTAACACAAACGGAGGCGGACTAAGTTACATGCATTCTGGTATGTACGGTATGTATGCACTTCAAGAGGGTGTGAGGCAGATGCGGGGCACTGCACCAGCACAAGTCCCGAATGCCGAGATTTCCATGGTCCATGGCGTAGGGGGTATGTTTAGTGCTAGTGGCAACATTGTTCTAACGAACGTTGCAGGGGACTAGTGTCTACCTAATCGATGTTGTTCAGGGAGGATTAGTTGAGGTGCATGAAGTCACCCCAACTTATATCCCTGACATGTTAGACTAAAAGCTAAAAAGTTGTAGCTGTTTAAAGTAACTTAAGGTTAGCAGCAGCTTGTTTGCCGTTCCTGCCAACTTCGAGTTCAAACTCTACTTTTGCGCCTTCATTTAAAGCGTCGATTCCTGACGCTTCCAAAGCCGTGATATGCACAAATGCATCAGGGCCGCCTTCGTCAGGTTGAATGAAGCCATAGCCTTTAGTTGGATTAAACCATTTTACGGTACCGGTCGCCATTATTGTCTCCTTAGACGTACTTAATTTTAATGCCACTCGATGTAAGTGGCGTACTAATAGTGTTAATGATGTCAGGGAAAAAATTGAGTGAGCTTAGATTTGTGTTCATTCTGTATTCGCAAGACACTTTCGCAACAACCTATGGATATGTGCTTTGTTTGCCGATTGGTCAAGCAAATTTTGCACTTTTTCAATTCCAAAATGGAAATAAACCAAAAAAAATAACCTAATTCGTATGCATTTGCTGTTTCTAACTGGTTTTTTTTTTTTGAAAAAATAAATTACCGACCATTGAAATGTTTTTGGGAACTTTCTTTAGCAGCGCCATTTTCTTACTATTAATT
>CACHDV010000094.1 GCA_902578675.1 uncultured Alphaproteobacteria bacterium | reverse complement strand
TGCGCATAATGAAAAACGCTTCAGTGCGCCCTGGTCGCCACCAGCACCAAGGATGAGAGAATACATCAAAGCTTTAAAAGCAATATGGCGGTGTTGGAAATATGGAGAAAAGTTAGATTTTAAAGGCGAACACTACAATTTCACCTTAATGACGCCAGAGTTTGTTCCTGAGAACTCCGACCTAGCATTACCTCCGGTAACACTCGCGGCTGTAGGCCCATTTATGTTAAAAACTGCCGCAGAAGTTGCTGAAGGGGTTCGACTGCATGGCTTTTGCACACAAAAGTATTACGAGGAGACAATATCACCAAAGCTACAGGAAGGACTAGTTGCATCAAATCGTAGTCGTGACAACTTTGAAGTTTCTGGTGGTGGCTTTCTCGCTACTGGACCAGACGATGAGTCTGTTGCAAAAGCAGCTGAGATCGTGCGCTATCGTGTTGGGTTTTACGGCTCAACGCCGGCATATTGGCCCGTGCTTGAAACGCATGGCTATGGTGATCTTGGGCGAAAATTGAACTCCATGACAAAAAATGGTGAGTGGGACAAGCTTGCCGCTGAAATAACCGATGATGTTTTGAACTTATTTTGCATTACAGGTCGGTACGATGAGTTGACACATTTGGTAAAAGATAGATTTTCTAATATGTGCGACGTAATATCGACTGGACTTAATGAGGATTTCCCACCAGATTTGATACAAGACATTAAAAAGATAGAAACGCCATTCAAAAAGTTTGAAACCTAAAAAAAGCTGATGTGCCCACAATTTGATAGTATTGCCACAAGGAAGGATAATTAGAATGAAATTTAGCTTTTCTGAGGAACAGGAGGAATTCAGATCGTTTCTCAGGCGTTTTTTAGAAGAAAAATCACCTACGACCGAAGTCCGTCGTTTGATGGCTACGGATGCAGGGTGGGAGAAAGAGCAATGGCGCAAAGTCAATACTGAATTAGGTTTAACTGCTATTGCAATACCGGAAGAATATGGCGGCCAAGGCTTTGGCTTATCGGAACAGTGTATTGTTCTAGAGGAAATGGGGCGGTCTCTGCTGTGTGCGCCATATTTCTCATCGGCGGTCTTGACCGCAAACGCGATACTATACGGAGCATCCGAAGAATATAAGAAAAAATACCTTCCTGAAATTGCATCGGGTGACCTCACGGCTTCTCTGGCTTTTACTGAGGAGACCGGAGCTTGGGACATCTCGTCGATGAGTATGTGTGCTGAAAAAACTGAGAATACATACCGCCTCACAGGCATAAAAAGCTTTGTGCTAGACGGCCATATGTCAGATTTAATTATAGTATTAGCAAAAGTAAATGATAATTCAGGGTCCCAACGACTTGCACTCTTTTCAGTTGATAGTACGGCGACTGGGTTAACAAAAAACCTACTCAAGTCTACCGATCAAACAAGAAAACTCGCAAAATTATTGTTCACCGACGTTGAAGCGACTTGTATTTCCAGCGAAGACGACGTCACTGAGGCTATGCAAAAAACATTTTTAAAATCTTGTATTGGCCTTTCTAATGAGATGGTAGGGGGAGCTGAAAGACTTCGTGAAGACACGCTAGAATATGTCAAAATGCGAATGCAATTCGGGCGATCGATAGCGTCATTCCAAGTTACTAAACACAAAGCTACTGATATGCTTGCTGATGTAGAACTTGCAAAGTCAGCGGCTTATTACGCTGCGGCGGCGTTTGATGATGGTGAGAACGATATAGCAGCAACTGCATCTATAGCCAAAGCCTCTGCGTCTGAAGCTTATATGCAAACAGCAATTAACGCTGTTCAAATGCACGGGGGTATTGGTTTCACATGGGATAACGACACCCATCTTTGGTTTAAAAGAGCAAAAAGTTCAGAAGTATTTCTAGGGACAGCAGATTTTCATCGTGAGTTGATGATGCAGTCTTGGGATCAATAAGGAGAGTTATTTATGTCAATGAATGAAGAACAAGTCCGCAAAGACGTGCGTGAATGGTTAAAGGAAAATTGGAGCCCCAATCTCGATTTAGTGGAATGGCGCTTAAAGCTTGCCGATTCTGGTTGGGGTATGGCTAATTGGCCGGCTGAATGGTATGGCCGCGATCTACCGGTTAGTTTAGTCCCGGCTATAGAAGAAGAATTTAATAAGATTGGCGCTTTAACAATTCCTAAATCTGGAATTCGAATGTTAGCGGCTGCGACTATTCTTAACCATGGCTCTGACATGCATAAAGAAAAGTTTTTAAAACGCATAATTACTGGGGAAGACGTATGGTGCCAATTATTTAGTGAACCTGGTAGCGGTTCAGATCTCGCCGGAGCAACGACAAAAGCAGTGATGGTAGGCAATAAATGGGTGGTCAATGGCCAGAAAGTTTGGACTACGAGCGCTCATAAAGCCCACTGGGGCTTATTATTAGCTCGAACTGATATGGATGATACAAAACATAGAGGACTATCCTATTTCATCATTGATATGAACCAGCCAGGCGTTGAAACGCAACCGTTAATGCAAATGAATGGCCATGCCTCGTTTAATCAGGTTTTCCTGACAGACGCGGAAGTGCTGCCCGATTTTCAAGTTGGGGAACTCGGCGATGGTTGGCAGGTAGCCACCACTACGCTGATGCACGAAAGACGCGCCGCCGACTCACTTCGCTCTTGGGGACAGGCTTCAAAGGGAGATGGACCTATTTATGATCAAGAGCGAGTTGAAACTGAAACCACAATGCAGCCTTATAAATGGTACCCACAGCGGGCTGGCAGGGTTGACCTGATTATGGACCGCGCAAAAGAAACCGGCGCGATTAAGGATCCAGCCATTCGCCAGGAAATTGCGAAGCTT
>CACHDV010000093.1 GCA_902578675.1 uncultured Alphaproteobacteria bacterium | reverse complement strand
TTTCATAGTGACCATAATCTAAAAAGTCGCAAAATTCATTACTGCCATCTTTATCAAAGATAATAAACTTATACCCAACAGGTATTTGATGCCGACGGGCATCATCGGCAAAAATAAGCTTGCAATCTGCGTCAGATAAAATGAACTCAATAGTTTCCATTGGAAATTTATGATTTATGGGAACTGCAACCATCCCAGCTCTCATTATGCCTAAATAAGTAATCAGGAATTCAAGGCTATTCGCCGCGAGAATAGCTATCTTATCGCCTCTACCAAGCTGCAAGTTATCAAGACCACGCGCTACAGCCATTGCCATTTCATCAATGTTTTGATGAGTATATTCTCTCGGTTCACCACTCCTACTTAAATCAACTAAAGCTAATTTCGATGGATCAGCGGTTCGATCTACTAAATCGCCTAAATTAAATAAATTATTCATAAAATAACTTTTGATAAGAATTTCATTGTTCAAATTGCCTAACATTTTAATCAAAGCAATTAAAGAGGTATTTAAGTTGAAAACAAATCCAAGATTATTTTCTATCCTCAAGCGCTAAGAAATGTTTACAATTTAGTTACAAGATTTCCAATATTTTAAAGGTATTAATTTCAGAGTCCGCAAGATGAAGGTTAAAAGAACACAAGTAGGAATAATAGGGGCTGGGCCGGCAGGTCTAACATTAGCTCGCCTATTATTTGAAAGCGGTATAAGCACAGTTATTCTAGAAGCAAAAGATAGAGAATATGTAGAAAATCGAATACGCGCAGGAGTCTTAGAAAAAGGAAGCGTTGAACTCTTAGGGCGAGCAAAATCCGATGCTCGGTTGCAATCTAATGCCCAAATTCATAAAGGGATCGAAATAAGTTTGAACGGTGATCGCTGTAGGGTTAACCTTGAAAAACTCTCTGGAGGAAAACACGTAACCGTCTATGGACAAACCGAAATTACAATAGATTTGATAGAGGTTCATACTAAGCTCGGTGGCGAGATAATCTTTGAAGCTTCAAACGTTATACCCAGAGATTTTGAAACGAAAACTCCTGTTATTCAATATGAGAGCAACGGTGATTTAACCGAACTACAATGCGACTTCATCGCAGGCTGCGATGGGTTTCATGGGATATCCCGATCATCAATACCACCCAGCAAACTTAAATTCTTTGAACGCGTCTATCCATATTCTTGGTTAGGTATATTAGCTGAAGCTCCACCCCCAAGTAAGGAGCTTATTTATGCTAGCCACGAAAGAGGTTTTGCCCTCTATAGCATGCGGCCACCGACCAGATCGCGCTTATATTTGCAATGCGAGAATAATACAACTCTCGATCACTGGCCCGATGAGGTTATCTGGAATGAGTTGCGATGCAGGTTAGGAGTAAAAGATGCCCACTTAATACAGGAAGGAGAAATCATTGAAAAAGGGGTAACACCAATGCGCAGCTTTGTCACCGAACCGATGCAATATGGAAATCTATTTCTGGCCGGCGATGCAGCTCATATCGTTCCGCCCACTGGTGCTAAAGGACTGAATCTCGCATTATCCGATATATTTTACCTGTCAAATGCATTTACATCGTTCTACGATACGGGCTCAACAAAAGAACTTAAAAGTTACTCTAAAACCGCCTTATCTCGTATTTGGAAAACAGAGAGATTTAGCTGGTGGATGACATCAATGCTTCATAAAGCAAGTGAAACAGATAATTTCGAGGACAGAATTAGATTAGCAGAATTAGATTATCTTCTTTCTTCAGAGGCAGCATTATCGTCTCTAGCTGAAAATTATACCGGTCTTCCGTATTAGGATATAAAACTCTATTTTATTTTTAGAGACTAAAAAACATTCCAAAATTTACGCGCAAAAGTTTTATCAATGTCTACTGACAGATCAAAAATATCAAATGTCGCAAAATAGTATTTCATGACAATAGACTAAATGAAGATGTTGCAGGATCCCAGACTACGTTCACTAAAGCATGTCTCCCATTACGACTTTTCAATAATTCTAATTTCCACATTGGACGCCAATCATTAGAAGGTATAGGTTTAACACCCCAACGACTTTCTGGAATAGAACTTGTTGTTTCCATAATATTGGCACATGACCTCAGAACAAATCCCGTGACACCACTACTTTCTGCTGCGAGTTGCAATCTTCTCCAAACTATCGACTCACGATTATTAAACTGTGGCTTGGCATGGGCAAGCTCAATGACTACCGCAGCAAGTTCAGAGCACTTGAGGCACTCTTCCATAACCCAATATTGGTCCATTTCTGATAAAACATTCGCTTGAATAAGTTGATTAGGGTCAAAGCCCAACCAATATAATCCCGTAGCAGACAACTGACTATTTAATACTTTTTTTTTACCAGAGCACCACAGCACTCTCTTGTTGTAATTAGTTACATTTAAAATTCGGACTAACAATGCAACCGCAAACCCAAGCGACGATGCGTCCTTTGCATCCGTACTTCCTGTGTTAATAATTTCGTGCACTCGACCTAAGCGCAGACCTTTGCCACCAAGGCAATTATCTAGTTTTTCAACACCAGTAGATACTGCAGCGCGTTCTTTATTGCTATAGCCTCGCTCCATACGACGAATTTTTTGCCGCAATTGCTCGATACATACATCTTGTTTAGAAATTTCTCGGCCCTCAAAAAATATAAATGTTCTTCTTTTGTTCTAAAGCAACTAAAGATAAAAATAAATATTTTTTTGGATAGATTTTTATTTCCTACCAGACAGTTTTGAACTCTTTGAAGGGGGTTTTAATTCTTTTTATGTCCTGAAGGATTTCTTTTGGTATCTGGGGTCTAACATCCGTCGATGCGCTAGCATAGACCATGTCAACACACCCTTCATAACGTTCAT
>CACHDV010000092.1 GCA_902578675.1 uncultured Alphaproteobacteria bacterium | reverse complement strand
GGGCCCAGCAGCAAGATCTACCAAATCAATTATGTAAGGGGGCGTGTACCAATGAGCAATTAAACAAAAACTTTTTCTGGCTTCTGGAACAAGCGGAAAAATATCCAAGTTTGAAGTGTTACTAGCTATTATGACATCTTTTCGAGCAGCATTATCGATGTGTTGGAACACCTCTGTTTTAACTTCCCTATTTTCTACAACTGCTTCTACGACTAAATCAACGTCTTCAACTGCTATATTTAATTCGAGGGTCGTTTTTATTCTAGCCTTCGCGTCTTTCTCTTCGCTTTTTGTTATTGTTCCCGCATCTACCAATGTTTCAAGGGCACTGTCGATCAATTGTAGTCCTTTTGTAATCTGCGACTCTTTTAGATCCTGCATAATTACATTGCAGCCACCTAAGGCATGCACTATCGCAAGGGCATGTCCCATAAGCCCGGCGCCAATCACACCTACCTTTTCTATTTCCCTCATACTATTTTCTCCACTAACTACGACTAAATGATAAAAAGATAGTTCTATGCACTAGATATGTGTCAAGATTAAACAAACGTAATTTTGTAAAGCAGGGATGACAATCTAAAAAGCTGATTGTGACGAATAAGATGACGCGGTCAAAAATAATAATCGTTGGTGGTGGGCTAGGTGGTTTAGCTGCGGCGCTGGCACTTGCACAGAAAAAGTTTGATGTCACCGTTTTAGAACAGGCTGATCGATTTAGAGAAGTTGGTGCAGGAATACAACTCGGCCCTAACGTATTTAAAATGTTTAACGTTTTAGACTTAGTAAACCCCATTGAGGAATTAGCTGTTTTTCCTGAAGCACTCGTGATGCGCGACGCGATTACAGCAAATGAAATCACGCGCATACCAATCAACACAGCTTCGTTTAAGAAACAATTCAGTTTTCCTTATGGAGTAATTTATAGGCCCGATCTCCTAAACGTGCTCAAACGAGCTTGCGAACAATTTTCAAATATAAAGATAATCTTCAACAAGAGAGCCTTAACTACTCGGCAAACAGAAACTTCGGCATCCGTTATTTGCGAAGATCAGAGTTCATATGATGCTGAGGTCATTATTGGCGCTGATGGTTTGTGGTCAGAAATTCGCAAAAATATTGTTAATGATGAAACTCCTCGTATTTCAGGTCACATAGCATATAGAGCAGTCCTTCCTTTAGATGAAGTTCCAGATAAGGCTCGTAAGAATGAAGTCATCTTATGGGCAGGACCGAAAACACATTTGGTACAGTATCCGCTTCATCGAGGAGAAATTATGAACCTCGTTGCTGTTTTTCATAGTCATCGATATGAGGAAGGTTGGGACGTATATGGCGAAAGTTCAGAGTTAAAGGAACGATTTTCTGGTCAGCACGCCTACGTTCTCGATCTCCTCGACAAGATCAACTCGTGGAAGATGTGGGTTCTGTGTGACCGAGAACCGGTGAAGAATTGGAGCAATGGCCGGATAAGCTTACTCGGTGACGCGGCCCACCCAATGCTCCAATATCTTGCTCAAGGGGGTTGCATGGCTATTGAAGATGCAGTTTGTTTAGCTTACCACTTAGATAGGCAAGGCGAGAATATCATAGGAGCCCTTCAAGCTTATCAAAAAAATCGTTATTTAAGAACTGCTCGTGTCCAATTGACAGCACGTTTTTATGGAGATGTATATCACGCCACTGGCCCGACCGCTGAACTCCGCGACTTGACACTTGGTGGACGCACAACAGAGCAAGCTTATGCTGGTATGTCATGGTTATACGATGGGATTGATAAAGTAGGGCGTCAGAAGTTTTAATTTATAATATTTATCTTCCACTGCGATACGACTAGCTCGTTTTTACATCTCTAGCGCTTAAAGCTGATAAATATCTATCGTGCCATCTATAACATCTTCCATAAGGGTGATTTTTTTTGCATGTATGTACAGTCCTTTTTGGCATTTTTCTAATGAATAATCGTACCATCCTCCACGCCAAATTTTTCCCCGCCTCGGATCTAGGCACAAAACGGTCCATTTTGCTGCTACTTTTAAAATGGCAGATGTTTCTTCCACCAAGCGAATATTCGTCACCGAATGCATAGTTCTTGAAAGAGGCAAAGAAGCATAAGCATCGACGGAAGTTATACGATGTACCCTAGCTTCTAGAGCAGGTTTGCCAACTAAGTACATCATGTTAACGGAAAGTTCTGGGTCTTCCACCAGCTGTTCCTCACTGTCCCAGCTAGGAACCCAAATTACACAATCGGACGTGTAAAGATCGAGCCAATTTTGCCACTGCTTTCGATCAAGTAGATCCGCTTCTAAAAAAATTAGATCCTCTATCTTGTTTAACATTTCAATTTTAGCACTCATTTTTTAAGAACGGTTTCTAAGATATTAAGAAATTGCTTCTAACCACGTTTTGTAAAATCCATAATAAAGTGTCTCATTACTCCAATGTGGATTGGTAGATATTGGGTTAGCACCTAATAGGGCTATCGTTTCATCCGCTCCAGAAACCATAGAATTTCTTCCTCTATCGAATTCATTCCATTTGACTAGTTCTGCCCCGGAACCTCTCTGCACATCTTCAAGTGCCGCCATATCATCTGGTGTTGCCATCCCCGTCACCATAAAAAAATCTTCAAACTTTCTAAGTCTGGCTTTCCTTGCTTTATTACTTTCTCCTTTTGGAGCAATGCAATAAACTTTAATTTCCGTTCGGTCAGGTGCATGTGGAATAAGCACTCGGATCTGCGTTGAAGACTGATCCATTAAATGAATATTTGGAAATAAAAATAGATTTCGCCCCTTATTTATCATCCAGTCAACTTTGCCTGCATCAAATATTTTTAGCAAAAAACTGCGCTGCTCCGCCAGAGGAGCCACCTCTGGGTTT
>CACHDV010000091.1 GCA_902578675.1 uncultured Alphaproteobacteria bacterium | reverse complement strand
ATGTAGGCTGTAAGCTTGGGTTAGGGCACCCCGTAGGCCCGTTTGAACTCATGGACTTAACAAGTAACACCTTAAATCTCCAGGTTGGAAAAATATTAGAGGATGCGTATGGAGATAGATTTCATCCGCGGCCAATATTAAAGCAGGTTGTAGCAGCTGGAAGGGCTGGCCGAAAAGTCGGGAGAGGATGGTATAAATACGACGAGTAAGAGTATCTGAATTAAAATATGATTGGGTAGTTGCTAAAGTTAAACGTTCTTAATTAATCTGCTAGCGCTTTTTGGATTCTGCCGTCAATCGATGTTAATTGGTTCAAAAAAATCTTTAATTCGTTATCTTTAAGAGTGTCTCCTGCGGGTAATCGTACACTGAGCGGGTTCGTCTTCTTTCCATTCTTTATAACTTCGTAATGCAAGTGGGGCCCAGTGGAACGACCGGTTGATCCAACATAACCTATTATAGTTCCCTGTTTTACTCTTTTTCCCTTTTTTAAACCCCTTTTATATCTGGAGAGGTGCCCGTATGCGGTTTTATAAGTGGAGTTATGTCGAATACGGATGTACTTGCCGTAATTACCTTTTCGTCCTACTGCCTCAATAACTCCGTCGCCAGCCGCCATTATGGGTGTTCCTTTTGGCGCAGCAAAGTCCACACCACGGTGCATTTTTGTAAAACCTAGAATAGGGTGCTTTCTTTTTCCAAAACGAGAACTTAGTCGAGCCCCATCGACTGGGGTCCGCATGAGCGTCTTTTTGACGCTTTTCCCCTCTCGATTATAATAATCCGTATGGTTACTTTTGGGGGATGTATATTTTGCATATTCTAAAGGTTTTCCACTAAGTGTGAGTTTGGCCCATTCGATGGTGTCGTTATGTACGATTTCACCGTCGGCATTCCAATGCTGCTTGAAAAGTATAGAAAAAGAGTCTCCTCTTTGAATTTCTCTCTGAAAGTCAACATCGAAGCTATAGATCCTGATAAGTTCCATTAGTAATTTTAATGGCATTCGCTGACTTAACGCGGCTTCATATAAGCTTGAAGAAATTTGGCCCTCTACGTAAACGTCTTTGGTCTTTAATGACCGAATTTTTATTTCTGATGTGAAGTTGCCGGTAGTATCCCGAGAAACAAAAATTCGCTCTTTATAATTCTTTAGAAATGAGAAGCTTTTAACTTTGTTGTATTTATTATTAGCATTGTAGGAATCAGTGGAAAAATGAATGCTTAGCTGATGGTCGATTGGTAAAGACCGGAGATGATAAATTGTTTTGAGCGCTGCTATTAAGTTTGCAGCTTGTTTCTTGTCTACACCATTGGAGGTAAGGACCTTCATTAGTGTATCGCCTTTTTTTACACGAAAATGCTTTATTATATTCTTAGGCTTTTCGATGACCTTAGGGGTAACTAGATCAGGTTCTAGGTTCGCCTGTTGCGTTTCGTGAATTTTTTTCTCTATAGGGTCGTTTGCGAAGGTGTCTAAATATTTTTTTTGCGATTTGTAAAAAACGTCATCAGAAAAGAATGTGACTCCAAAAAGAACTGTGAGCCAAAGTACAAAAACGCCGATCGGAGGGATTTGTCTAAGCATCCTTTGTCATCTCGTTGCCCCACTGTTTGGTAAAGATTAAATGGAACCAAACCTGAATTGTGCACCAGCTGTCCGTAAAGCTGAGACTTTTTAATTTTTACGAAGGCAATTGTGTGATTTTAGTTACTTGAGTAGGGTGTCTATATATTAAAACAGCAACTATGCCGCGCAATATGCAGGGTGGAAGTTCAGGTGTTGTTATGATCCAATCGTAACCAGAAACTATTTACTCATGGGGCCCCCATTTTTTTCCCAATCACCAATCGCTCCCACATTCGATACATTAGTATAACCCATATCGATGAGTGTTTTGCCAGTTAAAGCTGCTTGGCCGCCGGCGCCACAGACCAAAATGATTTCTGAGTCCTTTTTTAAGGCGTCGTTGTAAAGTTTTGTTGCTTCATCAGCGACAAATTCAATAAGACCACGTTGTATCTTTAAGGCATCAGTTATAGTGCCTGTTTTTGCAATGTCACCGCTATCTCTGACATCGATGAATACAGCTGATTTTGAGTTGTGTTTTTGAAGTGCGGCATCAAAATCGATTTTTTTGACAACCGCATTCGCTTCATCGAGATAATCCTTGGCAGTTTTCATCCGTTACTCCACTTCATAAAAAAGTCCGTCCAAAATTTTCATTTCGAAATCCCAGTATTTATTTAACCTACTTATATCTCTTTGCCTAGGATGGTTATAATTTTATAGTTTCCGCTCGTCGTCTGGCATTGCTCAGAGCTAAAGAAAGATGTGACGTTAATCAGACTTTATTCGTCAGAATTTTAAAACCAACCTTCCTCGCGTTCCTCCAGCTTCAAGGCGCCTATGAGCGACTGGCGCATCTTCGGGACGAAAGACGTCCCCAACCCGCAATGTTAGCTTACTATCCTCAACGAGCTTAACTAAGGAAGAGAGCTTTGCAAACTGTCCATCATAACTTCTAACCCATGTCTGAGTGAAGTTTATATTTCGTTCTGAGGTGCCTTCGTAGCCACGAACAGCGGTAAAGTTGCCGCCATCTTTCACTGCATCTACAACGAGCTCGTTTTGAACTGCACCGTCAGCTAGTCCATCGACCCCGCTTGGAAAACGTTCGCGAATACTTTTAGCTATCTGGTTTCCTCGCGGCAGAACTATGTCTGCACCAAGCGATAAAACTAGTTCTCGGTCTTTATCTGAGGCATCAGCGATTACTTGTAGGCCCTCGGTTTTGGCTAATTGGACAATATATCCGCCATAGGCACCCGCTGCGCCGGTTACCGCAAGTGTTTGTCCAGCCTTTAGATTCAACAAATCGAGTGATAAGCGGGCGGTTAGTGCGTTCATGGGCAACGTACAAGCCTCTACATGGTTCGAGGATGAAGGCGCTGGTACTACAGCGTTAGCCTTTAGAACAATTTGCTCTCTATACCCACCATGTGAACCCATCGGCACTACCATAGCGACTACAGAGTCGCCAATTTCTACGCCCGTATTTACATTATCGCCGACCTGGTCAACCACACCAGCGACATCCATACCAGGAACATATGGCGGGCCATCAACGGGCTGTTTATTGGCATACGTATCCGTTTTTCCCATTGGTCTTTTTC
>CACHDV010000090.1 GCA_902578675.1 uncultured Alphaproteobacteria bacterium | reverse complement strand
ATGGCAACGCGCTTGATGCTCTAAGTTCAAGAAATTTTTCATCTTCCAATTTTTGCAGCGCCATTTCGTTAATCTGGTAATACCCTTTTAAGTCAATATCACCCCTGTCAACCCTGATAGTCACCTTCGCCGGTTCTATTATCCCAAAAACATCCAATAAATTGCACATTTTTTTTGTTTTTTGTCTATCGATCTCCCGCTGCTCAAGAAAACCCAAAACCCTCTTTAATTTTTCACTGATATCGCCATTATCTGTGAAAAACGGCTCAGCATTGTTATCTGAACTCTTAACCGTGTATTCATCATTCACACATAAGATAGCTTTATTGGACTTGTTTATAGCTATTGAAAACGGATGCGCTTGTAATACTTTTGGTACATACCCACTTACCCACTTGCCGTCTTTATTTACATACAAATTTTTTTCATTTTCCAAACCAAGTATTGCTGCAAAATGATAATCCTCATCAATTTTAATTAAAACTATTGGAACAGCCATTGATAATTTTGGAAGCTCAGAGCATGTCACCGGCAATATCGTCGTTTTTTTTGCAAAACTTAAATCTTTAAATGGTATCCAGCCTTTATTGATGTGCTTTTCTTTATCCACAGGAATTATGGTCATCAGGTTCAACCCTTATTTATTTTTGCCTTATTAAGATCGGCAACCTCAGCGGAAAAAACCAAAGGTTTTGTGCAAAAGACCGGTCACAAGTTTTACACTCTTGCGATCAAGTACTTTTTGAGCGATCGACAATTGCTCAAGGATTATGTCTCTTTCTTCTTTTTGCCGTTCGATAGTATCACGAAGTTTCTCTAATTCCTGCTGAAGACCATAGGCTACCTCCGTAGTCTTATCTAACGCCGCACTTAACGCCTTCACTTGCGGCATAAAGGGCGACATGAAACTTTCGAATTCCATTTTTGGAATTGACGCCAAGCACATTTCTTTATTAGCACTTTGAGCAACACCAACGGGTTTTCTAAGGGCTACCATAAATTCCAGCTTACCGATTTCCGTATCGGCAAATTTTTCTACGGCCAACTCAACCAGTTCAAATGAAACGATGTTATTTAATATGTCAAAAAAATTCGCTGGTGTGAAAATATTAACATGGACATCTAAATACGCATCACCCGTCCTAACACGATTAGCAGCTTTCCATGCGAAAGAGTTTGGCACTAGGTTTTCTGATTTCGTAACGTCAAACTTACCCGTCCAGACATCATTTGTATCCACATTAATCGCGGTTGAAAAGTGGTCATAAACAGCTGCTATACCGGGTCTTTTTCGGCCCGAGAAATAAGCCTCGAGTAATTCACCAAAAGTGGTCAATGGGCGTTTATAGTCGAACGTAAAACGCTTGTCAGGGATGACCAGAAAGCAAATGCCTCCCGGTCTCAGAACCTCAAAAACATCCGATAAAAATTTTATCATATTGGGAACGTGCTCTATGATATGAGAACCAATCACATAATCAAAATTATTCTTATCTAAAACCTGCAAGAGATCGCCATCAGAGCATACATAGTCTACAGAAACGATATCATCTACATTTATTGATTTGTCCGATTTATACTTTACCTTTAATTCTTCACTCGACAAGTGATCTAAATAAAAAACCTTCCCGCCCCCATTTATGTCTTTGTTTTGAACGACAGGGGATGTAAGCGCACCTATTTCTAGCCCTTTTTGATTGTTAAGGTCGATTAGATCACTTAAAAATTTCCAGCGTGGGTCCAACATCCGGCTCTCATCCATGCTCAGTCCATTTGCCAAGGCCATTTTTTTGACCTTTCAAGATCGATTTGATACCCGCCTTTCAACGACAAATTTGGATTATAGTGTGGATCGTCTTCTATGAAATGCTTCCATCTATTTTTCATAAAAAGTGCCTCTTTTTCAAATCTTGCCGCTTTCTTCGGGTCAGTATCAGGCCCTCGAGAAACAGACTCATGGTGATATAATTCTGCGAATGGTGTGTAAAGATTTTTGTATCCAGTTTCCTGCACGCGCAGACAAAAATCTACATCGTTGAAAGCAACTGCCAAATTTTCCTCATCAAGCCCACCAACCTCATCATACACTGATTTCCTTATTGCAAGTGCTGCCGCCGTGACCGCCGAGTAATTGCGAACAATTGTACTTCTGCCAAATTCCCCGCTGTCTTCTCTCTTTGAATGCGGGTGCGCATATCCAGCTACTCCCCCCATGCCAACAATTATTCCATCATGCTGGACGTGGTCATCCGGATAATAAAGCCTGCAACCCACGGCTCCTACGCCTGGACGGCTTGCATGAGAAACCAACTCACGCAACCATCCTTCCTCTATAACTTCTATATCGTTATTCAATAAAACGAGCACTTCACCCTTCGCTTTCGACACCGCAAAATTATTTATAGCTGAGAAGTTAAATTCGCCCGGAAATGTAAAAATGCTGACGTTGTCGTTTTTTTCGATCATTTCGAAATACTCGAAAGTTTTTGCTTCGGCGCTATTATTGTCAACGATGACGATTTCAAAATTTTCGTAATTAGTCTTTTCAAGAAGGCCATTCATACAAACCGACAGTAAGTCAATTCTATCCTTGGTTGGGATAATTACGCTTACAGGAGGGACTGAGCTTGGTAACTTATGACGTATCCGGTGATAAGCACCAAGATCTGTTTCTAACACTTCGGCAGACAAATTTCTGCGCGCTATGGCGTCCCTTAAAACATCTTTAGCCGTTTGGTGGGCATAGTCTTTTTCGTGCGCCGCCAATGCAGTCGATCCTTTGACAGCTCTCCAATGGTATAATACATGAGGAATATGTTTTATTTTTTCTGTCTCCTCAGTTGCCCGAAGGATCAAGTCGTAATCCTGAGCCCCCTCTGTCCCCTCTCGTATGCCGTTCAAATTGTCTAAAAGTGTTTTTCTATACACTGATAGATGACAGGTATAATTTTGGGACAAAAGAAGATCCGGGCTCCAGTCCGGTTTAAAGAATGGCTGGCTCCTATTCCCCTGCTCATCAATTTTATCCTCATCGCTGTACAAGATATCGAGTTCTCTGTCTTCGTTCAGTTGGCTAACCACGGCTAAAAGCGCGTGAGGGTGTAATTTATCATCATGGTCAAGAAAAGTTACGAATTCCCCAATCGCCGAACTCAAGGCTGAGTTAGTTGCAGCTGATATATGACCATTAGTATTTCTGTAAACAATCGATATTTTTTCGTTCATCTCTAATTTTTTGAGATAA
>CACHDV010000089.1 GCA_902578675.1 uncultured Alphaproteobacteria bacterium | reverse complement strand
CCAAAAACCCTCAACCGATATATCAAAAAATTTATCAGCCCCTGGCTGATTTTTCGCGATTAACCAGATACCAAATATCGCCTTGGTTACATCAGAAACTAATGCACTCATTTTATCACGCGTTAACGCGCTCAAAAAAGCGGTCTAGTAACTCCGTGTATATATCAGTTAACAACTCCACGTCTTTTACTTCTACATGCTCGTTTAATTTATGCATTGTTTTCCCAACTACACCAAACTCAACAACCGGGCAGAACTTTCTGATAAATCTAGCGTCCGATGTTCCACCGGTTGTGCTCATTTCAGGTTGGGTTCCCACAACAGCCTTTACTGCCGACACCAAGTCATCTGATAATGCACCCGGCTCTGTTATAAATGCATTAGACGAGCATGCTGTCTCTAACGTGTAGTTCCCACCAACTGAATCAAAATGTGCTCGCAACCACTTTTCAATGTCTTCAGCGGTTCTACTATCATTAAATCTTATGTTGAAACTTGCCGTCACTTTTTGTGGTATTACATTCGAAGCGCTATTACCGGTATCAATTGACGATATCGCTGCGGTGGTAGGTGGAAAATATTCAGTACCCTGGTCCAGTTGCTCTTCCGCCAGTGGTTCCAACATTTTCACCAACTTAGACAGAGGGTTTTCAGCTAAATGGGGATAGGCTGTGTGTCCCTGGACGCCTGTAACAGTGAGCCAACCGGTAAAGCTTCCTCTTCTGCCAATTTTTATCATTTGCCCGAGATAATCAGGGTTAGTTGGCTCACCTACAATACAAGCATCAATCACTTCATTATTATTTGACATCCAATCAAGAACTTTGGTTGTCCCATTTATCGCAGGTCCTTCTTCATCACCAGTGATTAATAAACTAATTGAACCAGGTAGTTCTTCATCAACTTTCAATATGTACCTATGCACAGCAGAGACAAAACTCGCTATCGCAGATTTCATGTCTGATGACCCACGACCAAAGAGTTTTCCATCTATGATGACGCCTGAAAACGGGTCCTCACCCCACCCATCTCTATCCCCGGGAGGCACAACATCCGAGTGCCCCGCGAAACAGAAATTTGGTCGCATATCGCCCAACCGGGCATACAAGTTATCGACGTCAGGCGTTCCCTCCTCCGAAAAAAGTAATCGCTGGCAATGAAAACCTAATCCCTCTAAGACACTCTGGAGTTCATCCAGTGCGCCACCTTCATGGGGCGTTACGCTTGGACAACGAATGAGTCTCTGGCTAAGCTCAACAGGATTTATTACATCAATATCTACTGTTGACATTTAATCGCGCAGTAGCTCGTTTATTGATGTTTTGGTGCGTGTTTGTTCATCCACCTGCTTCACAATTACAGCACAATAGAGTGATGGCCCTGTAGAGCCATCCGGCAACGGCTTCCCTGGCATCGCCCCTGGTACTACTACTGAGTATGCAGGTACTCTACCCATCGTAATCTCACCTGTTTCTCTGTTAATAATTTTCGTTGATGCGCCAATATACACTCCCATACTCAGTACAGATCCGGTCTCGACAATGACGCCTTCTGCCACTTCGGATCGTGCCCCTATAAAGCAGTTATCCTCTATTATTACGGGATCAGCTTGCATAGGCTCCAATACACCAGCTATGCCTGCACCCCCAGATATATGACAATTTTTGCCCACTTGAGCGCATGACCCAATCGTCGCCCAGGTATCAACCATTGTTCCACTGTCTACATAGGCACCTAAATTGACAAAACTTGGCATCAAAACGACGCCAGGTGCTATGTAAGCGGAACGGCGAATAACACAATTTGGCACAGCTCGGAGCCCCGAATTTTTAAACTGCTCATCTGACCAGCCTGAGAACTTTGACGGTACCTTATCCCACCAAGCCGATGCACCCCTTTGGTTGTCACCAGGACCACCTGAAATCATCTCCATATCGTTGAGCCTGAAGGATAATAGGACAGCTTTCTTTAGCCATTGATTTACCCTCCATTTGTGGTCGCCTAATGGCGAAGCCACGCGCTCCTTACCTGAGTCCATAGACTCTAAAGCCGCTTCCACAGCATCTCTTATTTCACCAGAAGTGGCGCTTGTGATAGATTCACGATCTTCCCAAGCCTTATCTATTGTGGACTCCAATTGGCTATCACCCATTTTTTAATCCTTTTATTTATCCTGACTACGATTAGAGAATGAAAAATGCTTTTCAAACGAAATAGTGTCAAGCAAGAACACCAATAAACAAAAATTCTCAAACAGTTGCCAACCAGCTTTTTAGGTCGTCTATTTCTTCATCAATGTGTTCGGCTGAAAAATCTTTAGCGGACCATTCTTTGTCGTGTCTGAGCCAGACTGTGCTTATTCCAAGGTTTGCTGCAGGAATGAGGTTCTTCGCCATATCATCTATCATGACTGACGTTCGTGTTTCGACACGGTACTTATTTACCATTAGCTCATAAATAGTTGGATTCGGCTTTGGGACAAATTTAGCTGCTACAATGTCAAAAATACCTTCGAAGAGATGGTCTATGCCTAATTGTTTTGTAACTCTCTGAGCATGAGGAACTGATCCATTGGTAAAAATCAAACGCCTCCCTGGCAAGCCCTCTAGTAATTTCTCCAATACAGGGTCTGATTCAAGATCACTTACATCTATATCGTGAACAAAATGTAGAAATTCTTCGGGATCCATATCATGCTCAACCATAAGACCGCGCATTGTTGTTCCGTATTTTAGGAACATCTCCTTTTGCAAATGCTTTGCAGGCGCTTCATCAAGTTGGAATGCATTTTGAATAAAAACCGTCATGCGTCTTGAGACTTTAGCAAACAGATCTGTTCCAACATCATACAAGGTATTATCTAAGTCGAATATCCAAGTGTTTATGTTGTCTTTCATACTTTTAATCATTACTTTTATTGCCTCTTTTTTGGAACAATGGCACCCTACCACTATCCCAATAACTTATTTAAAATAAAGTTTTTAAACCTCATTTTTTAACAAAAAACCCCGTTGGATGGTGAAATATTGCAATGAGCCGATATAAGGACTTTACAAATCTTGCCGCCGATATCGCCTGGGAAACAAATAGCGATGGTAACATCACTTATATATCGGGGAATGAACGTTTTGGATACAAGAACTCACAAATAGTAGGTTTAAAAGCCACAAAATTATTACATAAAAGCACGCCGGCAAGCTCAAAGCGCTATTTTACATTAAAAACACCACAAACTGACCTTGAATTGGTTTTGAAACACGCGAATGGAGATCCTGTAACACTCCAGGTTTCAACAATACCTT
>CACHDV010000088.1 GCA_902578675.1 uncultured Alphaproteobacteria bacterium | reverse complement strand
CGAGGCTGTAATAAATTCGTTTGATGAAGAGTTTTGGGCAGAACCTTCCGAAGACAATATCGATATTTGCAATAGTTCTAGCATGCTGATGCGTTTAGACATTCTCGGTGTAAATGTTAAAACTCGATGGGAAACAATAGCGGAAATTGCGACGCGCAGGACCAAGGCTCGTCTGCGGCCTTTCGACGACCTTCATTTTTTAATGACCTTAGCAATGTCCGAGCGATTTGTGGAGGCCGAGGAACTTTTTTCCTCTATGCAGGATTTTGTTGCCAATGGTGATAAGGAAGAAGTTACTCTTAATGGAGTTTATGAGGTGGCGGCCATTCCTGTGGGACAGGCGATTATAGCTTATGCCAGAGGTGATTATGATACTGTTGTCGACATAATGATCGAGGCTAGATATTCAATGAGAGTTTTAGGAGGAAGTTGGGCACAAAGAGATGTATGGGTTCGTATGCTGATAGATAGCGCTATTAAAAGTGGAAGAGCAAAAGTCGCAATCGGTCTGCTGGCGGAACGATTAGCAGCTCAGCCTTCTAGTGCCCCATCCTGGCACCTTTACGGTGAAGAACTTAGAAAGATTGGAGCAACTCTTGAGGCAGAAAAAGCACGTCTAAAGGGTGAAAGCCTGCTAGCACATTAGACTGATTGTTATCTAATAATGTATAGACAGCAGAACCTGATTATTTTTTCCAAAAATGGTTAAATGAAGTGCGATTGTTGTAATCGCTATATGTTTGACAGTTATCGCTGCAGCCATACATTAGTCCAATGCTGCTCGAATTGCCTAGATATGGAGAAAATTTCCACGATGGTTTTCTGCCTAATTACGGGCATATTGGTATCTTTGTAGAGATAGATAGCTACTTTCTTTTTACCGCTATACAAAACCAAAAGCTAGTCGTTGCCGATCAAACATAGTCATCTGATTATCATTGAACCAAGTCGCTTGCATCTGATACCGGAAGCGCTTGCTGTACGAGACGCTGTAATTATGGAAGACTCTTAACTGCAGCACGTTTTCAAAGGTAAGTACCCGCTTTTCCCTCTACCCCAAGCTATGCTGATAATACACTATCTATGTGACTGTAATATACTACCAAAATGATAAACATCTCAAAACACTCTGAAAACTGGGAAAAAACGAGTTTTGACAAATATTTCACCAGGTTACTTGAGATAGGCAGTCAAAAGTAATCAGTAGTATGGTTACGCAGCAAGGCAATTGTGTTGAAGACACTCAGCGCCACTTCCTGAGCTTCATTAAGCTATTCAGTCCTCTAGGCACTAAATTAGGCAGACAGAAAACCTATAAAACCTTGCCTCTGGCTACAACGCTTTGGCTTTTTAACACTTTACCACCGTCTATAAATACGACTTCATCAACCATATTGCTCACTACACACGCATGGTTAGGAATAATTCGCACTTTCTGGCCAATGGAAAGTCCCGTCGGGCCATCGGAAACGATACAGGCGTGCTCTTCTGATAATTGTGATATGGTCAACTGTTCGTGGTCGATAATATGGCCGTGTCCTTCTAAACCAAATAGATCTGTTGTCAAAACCTTCGATCCTGCATCGATTACAGCCCGTTGCGGCGTGGGTGTTGAGACAACAGTAGCAAGAACAGTCAGTGCGCAGTCCTCTTCTTTACAAACTTTTCTCTCCATCAATGATCGGTCGTTATAAATGTAAGTTCCGATTCGGTACTCCGTTCCTATAGGGATTTTTTCAACTTCCCACATATTTGGGGATCCACCTATAGATACAATGTTAACTGTGATACCATTTTCCTCAATAAGCTTTTTTGTTGCCTCTAAAAAGCGATTTACGTTTTCTTGCTGGGAGATGGGTGGGTAGGTCATCAGACCGCCAAATTTTAGTCCAGGTAGGTCTGTAATCTCCTGAGCTAATGAAAGCGCTTCCTCTGGTGTGACAACCCCACACCTAAGAGCGCCAGTATCACATTCTACAAGAACTTGGAGAGGTTTATCCTGTTTTTTAAATGTCTCCGAAAGGCCTTTTACGCAGACGCCATTATCTGCTACGACAGAAAGATTACATCTTGTTGAAAGTTGCAAAAGGCGTTGTAATTTCGAATAACCGTAAATGTTGTAGGTAATCAGAATATCATCTATGCCCCCCTCGGATAACATAGCTTCAGCCTCGCTCACTTTTTGACACGTAATCCCAACCGCGCCTGCAGCTAGTTGTAATTTTGCAAGTTCGGGGATTTTATGGGTCTTAATATGCGGCCGCAAGTTTAAGCCATGTTCATCACAGTATTTTTGGTAATTTTTTATATTACTGCTAGTCACCGCCGTATCAATCAGAACCGCAGGGGTATCTACATCAGCATAGTTCATTTTAAAAACTCACAATAAAAAAACTGGTCCAATTATTATATCACATTGTTATCTAACTAATCCTAGCCAATTTTGATTTACACCCAATCGCTAACGCCTCTTGTCACTAATGTTCTAGAGCTGTGTGATGTTTTGAAAAACTTCCGTTTATATGTTAATCAGAAGTTGAGGGGATGTTGAACAAATAAGCAACCGATTGGGTAGTTTATTCATTTATAATATATAAAACTACATTATGCTTTCTGTTGAGCTAATCATATACATTTTCTTCGTCTATGTTCTGGCGGGGTTTGTAAAAGGCGTGGTTGGGGTGGGTTTACCGACTATTTCTCTTGCCATGGCGGCCATTTTTTTAGGCATTAAAGAAGCAATGCTCATCATTCTCCTTGTTCCAAGCCTAATTACTAATATAGTTCAGGCTTTTGCTGGTGGTAGACTATACGAACTGACAAAACGTCTTTGGATATTTTTATTATCGCTTTTTCTTCTCACATGGTTTTCTACCGGATTACTCGTCGCAGCTGATGGCAATCTGTTAAAAATTGCTCTAGGAATAATTTTACTATTGTATTGCGCCAGTTACTTTTCACAATACAAAATCCCAAAACCGGGTAAAAAGGAAAAATGGTTAAGCCCATTGATGGGAGGATTAACCGGAGTAACTACCGGCTTAACAGGAACTTTTGTTGTACCGGGCGTCCTTTATCTCCAGAGGATGGAGTTAAACCAAAATGCACTGGTGCAGGCACTGGGGTTATCTGGCAGTGTGGCAACAATTTCCTTAGGAGTTTCTCTTGGCGGAAGAGGTGTTTTAAGTAACGAATTCCTATTCATTTCTAGCTCTATGGTAATTCCAGCTTTAATAGGAATGGCGCTTGGCAATATTGTTCGTTCAAAAATTGATGAGGGTTTATTTAGAAAATTATTCCTCTTCTCATTATCTGCAATTGGAATGGGGATAGTAATCAGCGCTGTTAGTAATTTGATCTGAGATAAACAGGCCGATTACAAGAGCAACGCTTTTGGATAGGTAATCCAGTCTCCGCATGTCCGACATCCAAATGACTTGTGACGCATAAAGTGGGGATTATGGTGCGAACTGCGTCTAATGTATTTCTTTTCCCTGCGCCAACAACAACTCACGTACAATCAATTACAGTAGGTTGCCAAGTTCGTGAGCCCTATGAATAGGCACCAATTGTTCTACAGTTTGTTGCGTACCTTGTTCTACACTCCAAGCCACGTGATC
>CACHDV010000087.1 GCA_902578675.1 uncultured Alphaproteobacteria bacterium | reverse complement strand
AGCTATCAAGGGGGGTTATCAGATATGATCGATATTGAAATATATGAAAACTGGCTAGAGAAGCTATAGAGAGGGCCCAGTACATGACAGAAACAAGTGATCATGAACATTCAAATCAGCAGAGTGCTGGACACGAACATCCGACACAACCCGATCAAGACGATAGCATCACTTACTTTAAAACGATGGAGGCGGCCGTAAGAGATCTTTTAATTGAAAAAGATCTAATTACAGCTGAACAAATAAGGGAAAAAATAGAACAAATGGATGCCAGAGTGCCTGCTAATGGCGCGAAAATTATTGCTAAGTCTTGGGTTGATGAGGAATTCAAACGCAAACTCATAGCTAATCCTCGAAAAGCCATTAGCGAGTTTGGTCATGATATAGGACCTCTTCATCTTATAGTTCTTGAAAATACAGAAAAAGTTCACAACGTCGTTGTATGTACTTTGTGTTCCTGTTATCCACGATGGATCCTTGGACTTCCACCGGACTGGTATAAAAGTCGAGAGTACAGATCCAGAGTGGTCAGAGAACCTCGAGAAGTATTACAAGAATTCGGTACTACTATTTCATTTGACCGGGAAGTTCGAGTGCATGACTCAACAGCTGATATGCGTTACTTGGTTCTCCCCATGCGTCCAAAAGGATCGGAAGAAATGACAGAAGATGAACTAGTACCACTAATAGGAAGAGACGCGATGATAGGGGTTACGGAAGTTACAGTCTAACTTTCGTCAATCTAAAATGTGTTTAAGGAATACATTTATCCCCCGTAAAATATCTAGAGTCTTGCATTTTTCTTAAATCAACGGTAATACGTGACAAAATTAAATTCACACACGAGTGTGCGCGATCTTTAACTTAAATGATGCGCTCCGGTGCCGCGGTGGCGGCTAGGCTCGTGGCGGACTAACCGGAGAAAGATAATGAGTTCTACTAGCTTTACCATGCGTCAACTGCTCGAAGCAGGTGTTCACTTTGGGCACCATACTCGTAGATGGAATCCAAAGATGAAGGATTACATTTTCGGTGTAAGGAACAACACCCACATACTCGACCTAAGGCAGTCAGTACCTCTGCTTCACAGGGCTTTAGAAGCAATAAGAGAAGTTACGGCTTCAGGGGGTAGGGTCCTTCTTGTGGGTACAAAGCGGCAGGCAACTGAAAAAATCGCTGATACAGCGCAGAAAACAGGCCAATATTTTGTAAATCATCGCTGGCTTGGAGGGATGCTAACAAATTGGAAAACAATATCAATTTCTATAAAGAGATTGAAAGATCTTGACGAACGTTTAGCCGGTGAAACTCAAGGCCTCACTAAAAAAGAGTTACTTAACCTTACGCGCGAGAGAGATAAGCTAGAACGAGCACTCGGCGGCATTAGAGAGATGGGAGGTCTGCCTGATATTCTGTTCATTATCGATACAAATAAGGAGCAATTGGCAATTCAGGAGGCGAACAAACTTGGCATCCCAATCGTCGCCATACTCGATAGTAATTCGGACCCAGAAGGCGTGCAATTTCCAGTTCCCGGAAATGACGATGCAATGAGGGCGATATCTTTATATTGTGACCTGGTTGGAAATGCTGTGCTTACTGGGCTGGAAGCTGAAATGGTTGCCTCAGGAGCAGATCTTGGAGAAGCTGAGAACGCTCCCGTTGAAGTGGGCATTGAAGAGATAGCTGAAACTGTTGTTGATGAAAGCAGCAAAGAAGAAGGTGAAAAATCTGGAGTTGACGAAGCGAAAGCTTCAGAGAGCCCGAGTGAGGGGAGTTCCCCTGAGTTAGGTACCTCGGAAAATGATACTACGGAACTTGATCAGCAAAGCAAAAACCAAGCAGCAATTGCTAGTGATGAAGTATCTCAAGAGGAGGCTGTCGAGACAAAGAATGTAACCGATAGTGAAACTCTTGAGCAGGGAAAGGTAGAAGAGAAGAAACCAGCCAAAAAAACAGCAAAAAAAACAGGATCAACTTCAAAGAAAACGACACCAAAGAAGAAAGCTGCTAAAGACGAAGAAAAGTGAATAAGCTTTGCTCGAGTGAATTGTATTTCGAAAAGGTTCTCTAGCTTTCTTATATTTTAGACGCGTTAAATTATGTACTTTTATGTTTATGAGGTGACTTATGACTAATGTTTCCGCTCAGATGGTAAAGACTCTGAGAGAGAAAACTGGGGCCGGGATGATGGATTGTAAAAAAGCCCTTGGTGAGACAAACGGTAATTTAGAGGAAGCCGTGGATTGGCTCAGGAAGAAAGGCCTATCCGCTGCCGCTAAAAAAGCAGATAGAGTAGCTGCTGAGGGATTGGTTGCATTTGCAGTTAAGGAAGGGGCAGGTGCCTTAATTGAGGTTAACGCTGAAACTGACTTTGTGTCTCGCAATGAGGTTTTTCAAGGCTTTGTTTCTGCCCTAGCGAGCTTAGTGCTGGAGCATGGCGATGATATAGACGCCCTAAAAACTATTACCTATCCGGGTACAGAAAGAAATGTAGAAGAGCAATTAACCCATAATATAGCCACGATCGGGGAAAACATGGCTATTAGAAGAGCCGTGAGAGTGGAAGGTGCAGATTTAGTGGTTCCCTACATGCACAATTCCATAGCTGGTAGTTTAGGAAAAATAGGTGTGCTGATTTCTATAAAATCGGATGCTGAGGTTAGCGAACTAGAAATGCTTGGAAAACAATTGGCTATGCATGTTGCTGCCACCGCCCCACAAGCACTCAGTGTTGCAGAGCTAGATCCAACATCAGTCGAGAGAGAAAAGAACGTGTTAACCGAACAGGCGAAAGCGTCTGGCCGGCCCGAAGAAATAATTGGGAAAATGGTGGATGGTAGATTGAAAAAGTTTTACCAGGAGGTCGTTTTACTAGAGCAAACCTTTGTAATAGATAACGAGACAAAGATATCAGCCGTTATCGAGAAAAAGGCTAATGAGTTGGGAAAACAAGTTGAACTGACTAGTTTTCATAGAATATCATTGGGTGAAGGAATTGAGAAAAACGAGGCAGACTTCGCATCAGAGGTAGCCGCGACACTCGGCAGCTAGACAATCGCTGCGGCGTTCGTATTGTTATAATAAAAAAGCGGGAGTGTAAACGCGATGGAAAATAAGCCTGAAAGCACTCCTCAATACAACAGGATACTCTTAAAAATATCTGGCGAGTCACTTATGGGAGAGAGGCAGTTTGGCCTCGACCCGGCAATGGTCAATAGGGTTGCAACAGAAATCGCCACAATTGTAAATTATGGAGTTGAAGTCTGTGTTGTCATAGGTGGCGGGAATATTTTTCGAGGGGTTTCTGGAGCGGCTAACGGTATGGAGCGTGCCACTGCAGATTATATGGGAATGTTAGCAACCGTCATGAACGCCTTGGCTATGCAGAGTTCCCTTGAGCAGAATGGTCTTCAAAGTCGTGTTCAGTCAGCTTTACCAATATCTGCAGTTTGTGAGCCGTATATTAGACGCCGTGCTGTTCGTCACATGGAGAAGAAACGTATTGTCATTTTTGCAGCGGGTACTGGTAATCCTTTTTTTACTACTGACACAGCAGCGGCTCTTCGAGCAACTGAAATGGGTTGTGATGCAATACTAAAGGCAACGAAGGTTGATGGTGTT
>CACHDV010000086.1 GCA_902578675.1 uncultured Alphaproteobacteria bacterium | reverse complement strand
GCCGCCATAGTTGCTGTGCCAAAATCAGCAAAAGGAACGAAAGATTTCATGGGATCTCCTGGTCTACCTCCCATATATGTAGCGCCAGCTAACGCTTGCGCTACCCCATCAAAACCAACCCTCTCACTGTAGGGGCCACCATTTCCATAAGCCGTGACAGTTGTCAAAATAATATCAGGTTTAATTGCTCTTAAAGAATCATAATCAATACCCATTGCCTCTAAAGTGGGTTGAGGAAGATTAGCGATAACTATATCTGCCGTCTTAACAAGATTTTCAACTATTTCACGGCCTTGGGGTTTCATCGGGTTCAATGTCAATGATTTTTTATTCCGGTTAAGAGCCAAAAATAACGGCCCTTCTCCACTTTCAGCCACGGGAACGAGGTACCTATCTTCGCTGCCTGAAAGTTTATCGATCCTAATCACTTCTGCACCCATATCGCCAAGCAACATTCCACAGAAGGGACCTGCTATATATCTACCGAAATCTAAGACACGTATTCCATCTAGCACGCCAGCCATTACACCCTCCAAAAAACTACCATAATCCAGATCTGTTTTATTTAACTTTTGAAAGCCTTAAGGGCCCTATTTTTAAACGACAGTCGGCCCATCTCCAACTATCGTGGTTCTTCGCATGTCTCTAGGTTCATCTACAGGAAATGGCCTTACCCTATGCATAGTTTGTCTATTATCCCACATAACCAAATCCCCCTTTTGCCATTCATGAACATAGACAAATTTTTGCTGCGTAGCATGATTAACTAAATCCAGCAGAAGAAGTTTTGCATCGGGAACAGACAAGCCATCTATTCTACCTGCGTGGGATGATAAGTATAGAGATTTGCGGCCGGTTGCAGGATGTTTGCGGATTAGTGTTTGCCTTACTGGCTTAAACCGATCTATTTCTTCGTCAGTAAAATCGGTAAACCCAACCTGTTGTCGAGAAAATATCTGAGAGTGTTCACAAATCAGCCCATCAAGTTCTTCTTTAATCTCGTCATCTAATGCATCGTAAGCACTTGGCATGTGGGCAAACTCAGTATTACCGCCCTTAGATGGGATTGAAATTGCGTGCAGAATTGAGTACTTGGCTGGCACAACTTTGAACGAACTGTCGGAATGCCACAATCTATTTCCTATGGCAAATAACCGCCGTCTATCGTTGATATCAAAAGGCCTGTCCTCCTTGTCGAGGTTCGATACATCGGCAAAAGTCGATGGAAGCCGAGCATCTTTGTCTTCACGAAGACTGGTACCAATAGCATGCTCGATGTCGCCCAATTGCTTTGAAAATGCAAGCTGTTCTTCGGCTGTCAGCGGCTGCTCCCTAAAAGTCAAAACCGCGTATTTATCCATTCCCTCATGAATCGCGTTTACATTTTCTGTTGATAATGGTTCGGTTAAATCTATTCCTGTAACCTCACCCGCGAAACACTCTCCGACCTGTCTAATTTCTACTCCCATTGAGGCACTCCAAGAACTTGAAATTAAGACGCAAATATTTGACTTGCCAAATCAATAGTATCGGTAAAACCTTCCAAATATCAGCAGGAGGCTGATAAAACCATTGTATTTTTATCTTTACAGAGATACTGCCTAAACCTAACTGGCGACTTCGTATTCGAAATTAATTTGAGTTGGACGAAATATGCATGGATCTGGTGTTTTAGCTATCTGGAATGATTGTGCGGTGGGTTCTGAAGAAACTTATGAAAAGTGGTATCAAACAGAACATCTTCCCGAAAGATTAAGTATACCTGGTTTTAAAAATGGCCGGCGCTATCAAGCCTTACGTGGTTCGCCTATGTATTTTACCTGGTACGAGGTCGACACACCCTCCGTGCTGCGATCGCCTGAATATGTTGATCGCTTATCCAACCCAACAGTCTGGACAAAAAAAATAATGTCAGGTGTGTTTCTGAACGCAAGCAGGACTGTCTGCAAAAGGTACATCATTACTGGTGAAATCTTTGGATCTGTAGCCATTACCATAAGATTGAAACCTAATCAATCGTGCCAAAAAATTCATGCTATTCTTAGAGAACTATACGACCCGTCTAAAGTTGCCCGGATTGAGAAATGGGTTGCAAACGAAGAACCGGAAGACACTGCAAGAGCCGAAGAAAAAATAAGAGGCCCAGATAAGAAAATTGGAACTTGCTTCATGCTAGAGACAATCCGGACAGAGGATGCCATTTCTATACTTGAACAACTCCCCACACAAATCTTGCAAGTCGAAATTGGAATTTATCAACTGCTTTGCGAGTATCCCAAAGCGATTAAAGCTTAACTTTTCTGATACCGCATCCCTTGGTCTGTGTCCGCTCCTTCATATAGAATTTCTCTCTTGCTTTCAGAATCGTTTGCGCATATCCGGAAATCATCTTCTGACAGCCACCCGTTGGGTGACCCAACAGAAGTAAAATGATTAAATTTGTCCTGTCCGGCGACGAGCGTTACCAATGACTTTGCGCCATTCGTCTGCTTCATTGATGGCTTGATATAACGAATAGCGACACCCACTCGGCGATTTGGGGTTCTATTTGGCCCAGATGAATGAAATAGATGGCCATGATGTAAAGATGCCTGACCTGGTTTCAGTATTACATCAACACCGTCGCTGTCATCAACATCGACGGCGATTTCCTGTCCTCGAGTCAAAAGATTATCCTCTGCAAAAGTATCGTTATGCGGAACTAAACGTTTAGTGTGACTTCCAGGAACAAAACGCATGCAACCACTATCTAAATTAGCGTTGCCTAATGAAACCCAAGCTGTGACCTCATCAGCATTATCCAGCCCCCAATAATTGAGGTCCTGGTGCCAAGATACGATGTGCGGAGAGTTAGCTTCTTTTATGAATAATCCACCACTCCATACGAGCAAATCAGGACCCAATATGGTGGTTACCGCATCAATGAGATTCTTATTTCGGATCAATCTATCAAAGGAGGGAATCAAATGGTTGGGGTAAGAACGCAACAGGGCCAACTTAGCGGGGTCAGATATCAATTCAGACTCGGCTTTTTCCAGATCGGCTTGTATTTTGGACGCCTCTGCTTCACTCACCACGTCTATTGGAAAAACAAACCCATCCTGATAGTAATCATCTGCTACTGAATCTAAAGTAATAACCATTTTGAGACCTCCTATTACAGACCAGCACTAAGTCTGTTTCAATTTCCTGCCGAATGCAAGACCGCAGAAGGAAAACTGCTCCATAGTAATTAATTACACTCAACTATTAAATTTTAAATATTATAAAGACTTGTTTTTGGTTTACTTCTAAAATAGCGAGTGGTCGATCCCCTCAAAAAGCAAACTGTTTTTGAAAAGGCAACTCAAGATGACCGTCACCACCAGAAGGTCCTTATTGGAGGTAAGAAAAACGCTTAGGCCAAATTGGTATCGGTGCCCCATAGACCCGGCTGCATTCAGAGAGTTAATGGAGCCATGCGATTACAAAGGTTGGCTTCAAGCTGGGGGACATTTAGTGATTTTTTGCCTAACCGGATGCCTGACTATTTATCTCTTTTTAGTGGAGGAATGGTTTTGGCTTGTGTTTTCTCTATTTTTTCACGGAATAATTGGTTCTTTTTTTAAAGGGCTTGCTGCCCATGAATTGGGACATGGCTCAGTTTTCAAAACAAAGACTTTAAACGCAATTTTCTTAAGGATTTACAGTATAGTTAGTTGGCACAACTTTCATGAATATGCAGTTAGCCATACATATCATCATAGATATACACTTCACGAAGATGGAGACAGGGAAGTAGTTCTTCCCCTTGAAATTTTAATAAAGAAACCATTGTATCTTCTTCAAATTCTCACGATCAATTTTACCGGCGGCCCAGTAACAAGTGGTTTAATACCAGTCGTC
>CACHDV010000085.1 GCA_902578675.1 uncultured Alphaproteobacteria bacterium | reverse complement strand
AATCAAATAGCTGTAGCACAAACAAGAACAGGCTCAAGTCCAAATGAGAACTACACCGTTGGTAGCCAGTCGATGCAGCACTCCGGATATGCGATAAAAAAGGCAGCGGCTACAGCAAGAAACGAACTGACAATGCGCGCTGCAACCTTTTTTAACGTATCGGTAGAGCAAATTAAGATTGAAGATGGCAACCTATTTATTGAGAAAACTAACCAAAGCATTTCTTGCTGGGAATTGGTAAAGAACGCACCACTGGAATGTTATGTTGACGAGACTGTTAATGTAAAAAATTACGCTTTGTACCAACTGCAAGGGAAGCACCATATTGCAAGAGGCATGTGGGATATCGTTACTGGTACATACGAGTTCATTCAAGACTTAAAACTTCCAAATATGTTGCATGCTCGCGTTATTCGTCCCCCGCAATATCATGCGAAGCTCGTAAATATGGACGAAAAGTTAATCGATAAACTCGCAGAGGAAAATATTTATCTGGTCAGAGATGGAAGCTTTCTAGCCGTAGGAGCAAAAAGCGAATTTGCAGCAGTTAAAGCGGCTAAAAGAGTTGCGATGGCGGCTACCTGGCAAATAGAAAATAGTTTGGATGAAAGTGATATTTATGAGCTTCTCCTCAAGAATAAGAGGGATAGCTTGCTGGTTGAGAAAGGTTGTATCCCAAATAAGGATTTGGAAATTCCGCCACTCGATAAAACAAGTGTTCAAGGCGATATTACTCTTAACGCAATATATAAAAAACCTTACATTATGCATGGAACAATTGGTCCATCATCCGGTGCTGCTGTCTTTGATGGCCAAGAATTAAAAGTTTGGACACAGAACCAAGGTGTATATCCGCTGCAGGCAGCCGTCGCAGAGGCATTGAGGCTCCAATTGGACAACGTCCTGGTCCAATTTATGCCTGGCGCAGGTGTCTACGGGCACAGTGGAGCAGATGATGCTGCATTTGATGCAGCACTAATTGCGAAACATTTAACCAACTTCTCGATTTTATTGAAATGGACCAGAGAAGACGAACACTGTTGGGAACCATATGGTTCGGCAATGCAATGCAACTTGCAGGCGAGTGTGAACAGTAATGGTGAAATAACTAGTTGGTCTCACGAAACATTCTCGGACACCTTTTTAACCCGGCCGGTTATTGGAAAAGACCCAGGCTCACGCCTTTTATCTACGCACTACCTAAAGGAGTCCAAACCATGGCCGGTGACGCCCCCAATGTTGACTGTGCATGGTGGCATCCACCGCAACATTGAGCCAATTTATAATTTTCCGTCGCCGCGATTGGTCAAGCATAGGGTTTATGATCTGCCTCTGCGAACCTCAGCACTGAGAGCGTTGGGTGCTTTTGGAAATATCTTTGCAATAGAGTCGATGATGGACGAGCTTGCAGAAGCACTAAAATTAGATCCCTTCCATTTTCGCCTAAAGCATCTAAACGACGAGCAAGGAATACAAACCCTGATAAGGCTCAAGGAGTTGGTAGACAAGGACAGAGTTAATTTCCCGCAAGAAGCCGGCTTAGGAATTAGCTTTGCCCGCTACAAAAACTCTGCTGGATATTGCTCCTTAGCGGTGCTTCTAAGGGTGAATGATGATGCAGAGGTTGAATTAATAAAAATATTTTGTGTCGTTGATGTTGGCGAGGTCGTTGATATTTCTGGGGTGAGGTCGCAGGTTGAAGGAGGCATTGTTCAAGCGGCAAGCTGGAGCTTGTATGAGCAAGTTAGCTATGATGCAACTGGGATAACCAGTCGAGATTGGGACAACTACCAGATTATTTCCTTCAATAACATTCCAGAGTTTTGTATCGATATTCTGGATAGGCCTGGCAGCCCTTATCTTGGGGTTGGTGAAATAACAACCGGTCCAACAGCTGCTGCTATTGCTAATGCCATAAATAATGCCGTTGGGCTTAGGCTGCGTCAGATGCCGTTCAACAGCGAAGCAATCAAATCAGCGGCCCTTCTTGGCTAGAAAATTTAAAGGCCGAAGTTAAAGTTCTTTAATGGGCAGCATCAGCCATGCTTTGACTATCGTCATAAATGTTAAATTCAACTTCTAGGCCATCCTTAACGACAAAATGATGGATGCTTTTTGCTGATAGACCATGTGCGGTTGGGTTAAAAAAAAAACACACGTCCGTTGTGTCTGCTACTACCTTCTCAATTTCAAGCTCAAAGCCTGGCCATGTTTCATTCAATTTACTAAGAAAATTTTCAGCAAATTCCTGAAAACCAACGTACACCCCAGATAATTTATGTTTCCGATTCACCGTAATTTTACACTCTGGATGGTAAATTTTTGCAAGGCTCACAAGATCACCCTCGGCGAAGTTTTGGTATCCTCCTAGTACAATTTCTTTTGCATTCATCAATTAGTCCTTTCAAGATAAAATTCCGGTTCGTCGGCGTTTACGCAAGATTGTTTTAAATTATGACAACACCTAGCTTCCCGAATCAAAGAAAATCCTCGTATATTTTTTTAGCTATCGACACAAAGCTCAAATTTCACCGGCTTAAATTATGTTTGTTGATTCTCCAACTAAGGAGTTTTCGCTTGAAATATGTGTGCTGCATATAGAGAACACGTGTTATGAATATTTAGAAGCAGACAATTCTGGAGGGTTAGTTAATAACTTTCGCTCCAACCGTCAGAATGAAGGAGCTTGGGTTGCATACACAAGAAACCTTTAGCACTTATTTCCTTGCAAGAAATTGTTTCGACGGTTTTAATATGAACAAGCTAACTGTTAATAATTAGCTGTCTCACAGGAAAAAGGGGAGTTTATCATGAAACTTAAGTTAGGCATCAGCTTCGTCACCGCTGCGGGTATCGCGTTGATGAGTTCAGTTGCCCAATCAGCGCCGGACGATAACAGCTTAGTTATAGCATGGGGATCTACTGGGCCGATTGAGCATGTCGATAATTATGTTAACACCAACAGAACAGGTATTTGGTTTAGTAGGATGGTCTGGGACCAGTTGATTTACAGAGAACCAAAAACGTTTGAGTATAAGCCATTATTAGCTAAAAGCTGGAAGGCTTTATCTGATACTGTTTGGCGTTTTGAGCTTCGACAGGGTGTAAAATTCCATAACGGTGAAGCATTTGATGCTGACGATGTCGTTTATACATTGAACTGGATTTCTAATCCAAAAAATGGTGTGAAAGTTCAGCGAAACGTCAACTGGATTAAAGAAGCTCGGAAGGTAGGACCATTTACTGTTGACGTTGAAATGAAGCGTCCTTTCCCACAAGCTTTTGAATTTTTATCAGGACCTATCACAATCTATCCTAACGAATATTATGCAAAAGTTGGACCCGACGGTATGCACAAAGCCCCTGTTGGTACTGGTCCGATGAAAGTTGTTTCCATCAAAACGGCAGAAGAGTACGTGTTTGAGAAGAACAAAGGTTACACGTGGGGATCGCCGAAGGGTGAGGCCCAAGTAGACAAAATGATTGTGCGTGAAATAGCTGACGTTCAAACTCAAATAGCAGAACTTTTAGCTGGAGGCATTGACATCACAGCTGATATTTCTGCAGACCACGTTACCCAAATAGGTGGAGTGTCTGGTTTCACAGCGTTACAGGCTGGTACAATGCGAACTGGTTACATCGGTTTTGATGCAGCGGGTCGTGGTAACCATGAGCCGGTAACGAAACTCAAAGTCCGGCAGGCGATGGCTCACGCAATCGATCGGAAAAGTTTGGTTAAAAACTTGATCCGTGGTGATGCTGGCGTCATTCATACACCGTGTTTCCCAACACAATTTGGATGCGATGTGAACGCTGCTGTGAAATATGAATTTGATCCGGGTAAAGCCAAGAAACTATTGGCAGAGGCAGGATATCCAAATGGTTTTGATATCGATTTTTACACTTTCCGTCCT
>CACHDV010000084.1 GCA_902578675.1 uncultured Alphaproteobacteria bacterium | reverse complement strand
GCCCCCCTCTAAAAGCATAAAAGAGCTATTTTCTTCATCCGTGTTTGCACGTCGAAACTCTTGGATAGCTTTAAATTTTTCAGAATTCATCATTTCTTTACCTTTTTCGAAATCATCGAACTCAACAACTACATGCAGCGAAAACTCTTTTCCTTCCCTAAAATGTGCATTTGGTGTTCGTGCGACGATCCGACCCCCAAATTCCTCAATTATAGCTGGCACTTTCGTGGCATACTCATTAACAAAATGCTCTTTATTAGTGAGCTTTAATAATGCTACTACATAACCTTTTGACATTTTTCATCCTCTTAAATTAAAAAATACAAGATATACCTGTATTGGGTCTCCCGGTAAAAAACTAGCTAATTAATGAACCCAAAAACTGACAACTAGCTCTAGTTAAATTCTCATCAGCTCTTTTTTTTGAAATCCGAACGGCTGCTATTTTGAAGGAGGCGGCGCATAAACATCTTTTGTGACTCTATAGGTTTCAGTTGCCGCTACCATTTCTTCCGCTGTAAACAACTGAACAGTCTTCCAGTCAGCTATTGCCCCTCCTAGAATACCTGAAAGGGCCATCCCTAAATAATTTGGAAGGTCGTTAAATTCCACAATTAAAACAATATTGTATTCTTGTCCTACAAGCCCATAGAAGTTTATAAGTTTTCCACCACATTTCTCAATTAACGGCCTAACAGCGTCTTCACGGTTGCTGCCAGTTTCGGCAATGTCTCTAATTGCTTCTCTAGTATATTTAATTTGCATCATATATAAGGCCATTAGATTCACTCCAATTATTCGAATGTTTAAAACACAGCGTAACGGACTTAGCGAAAGGCTTAGTACAGTTAAGAAAGCCTCACAATGCTGCTAAAACTGCACCACTTTATTTCCGTGTCTCATTGTCCCAAACCCTATGAGCGGGAAAATGGAGCGGACACCACAGGCACTACTTTTTGAAATCCCAACCGCCGTAGAATGTTTGATTGGTATTTGAATTGGGGTGCTGAAAAAATCTCTCATTTCTAACACAAGTGGTTAGTAATAAGCTTCAACGGCAGCGCCTAAGAGTAAAAAAGTAATTTGTCATAAAACGATAACGCGGTGCAAAAAATGCATATTACTATTGCAGTAATAACAATAGTATAATTTTTGATTTTCATAGATATAGAGATCAGTAATACATATTTCGATCACCGTTACTTATGAAATAATTTCAAACGCTATGAGCAAAATTATTTGGCTGGCTAGCTACCCTAAGTCTGGAAACACTTGGGTTAGAGCATTTTTAGCTAATTATATTTCTAATACTAAAAAACCATTTCCAATAAATGAATTAGGTAATTTCACCTTAGACGACATGAGAATGGCATTTTATGAAAAGGCGGCTAACAAACCCGCCTCCAAATTCGATACATTTGACCCTATTCGGCTACGACCTATGGCTCAAAGAGCACTTGCTGATAGCTTTAAAGTCGATTTGTTTGTAAAAACACATTCCCAAAACATAGAAATAGGAGATGTCCCCCAAATAAATGCTGAAGTAACGGCAGGGGTAATTTACATCGTTAGAAATCCATTGGATCTTGCTGTGTCCTATTCTTCATATTATGGAAAGACAATTGATGCTGCGATAGAAGAACTAAATGATACTTTTAATACATTGCGTCCCCGAGGTTTGTTTTGTCGCATAGGAAAATGGAGTGATCATGTTTCCAGTTGGTTGGAAAATAATAACCTTCCAACAATATGCATAAAATATGAGGATTTATCGAATAATCCCGAAAAACATTTTGGCCAGATTATTTCTGAATTAGGTTTTAAGTTAGACTTAGAGCGTCTTAAGAGAGCTATCAAGTTTTCCTCTTTCAACGAATTATCAAAACAAGAAAAGCAATTAGGTTTCGTAGAAAAACCTCCTACAGCTGATGAAAACTTTTTTCGAAACGGTGATACTAACAATTGGAAGTGTCATTTAAACTCTTCTCAGCGAAAACGTTTAGAGCAAACGCAAGGAGAAATGATGCAAAAACTTGGCTATTTCCCGTAAGCCTTCATCTGCTTATTCTTCCCTAAGCCTAGGAGAATTGAACAGTGCTTCTCTGGGTTTAAGCAACGTCCAAGTGGTGGGACAAATGATGGGACTGTAAATAACATACCCATTATTAAATTCTTAATTTCAATATGTTAGAAGAAAAATTAGACGGACACCCCATCCGCCACTTCCGCATTCACCAAAAATCACTTTCATATAAAAGAATAATTAAATCAGACACCTAATAGTACCCTTCCGTGTAAGATTTCAATATGTGGAATAAAGTATAAAGAAGGTTTTCTAAGAGAGGGAAGAAATGGTTAGATACGACGATATACACTCGCAATGCTTCAAGGACACGGTATTTGTCTACCGGGAGAACCGAAAAGGAGGTCAGCTCCACGTACCCGCATTTGTGGTCGAGTTAGAGGCTTATAACAAGCACAAGGATGAAGCGGATTGTGCAAGCCGCTAAGTGCAAGAGTACATTGCATTTGCTGCATCTATAGCCCCTAAGAAATTTTTGGTTTGGGGCATACAACGAAGGACAAATAACTAATAGATGATCCAAGAAAGTTAAACAACCGTAGCTGATATAACCTAAATGAGATTAATCACAAATTGTGTAAGGTTCTAAATACACGGAGAGCGATGGATGACTATAGACTATAGCAATAAATTTCATCTAGCGATTGAAGCAGGTGAGCTGGAGACGACGGTGCCGTGGTATACAAACGTTCTAGGATGCTCGCTAGACATGAAAGAGGAAGGAAGATGGCAAGATATTAACTTTTGGGGCAACGAACTTACATTGCACGCTTCAAAGCCAAGAGCAGAAAAAGGGAATGAACGAAATCGTCATGATGTAGATATGGGGAAAGTATGTGTGCCGCACTTCGGAATACACCTCGACAAAGAAACTTATCTTGTAGTGAAAGAGCGCGTGGCAGCGGCTGGGGGATTTCTAGACGAACCTTATGTGAGATTTGCAGGCACCGACTATGAACAAGAAACTTTCTTCGTTGAGGACCCCAATTATAACGTTCTTGAAATCAAAAGTATGTCTAAGGCACCGGTTTGAAAACTGGTTATGTTCGAAAGCATTTATTGATCCAATTTCAAGCATGGGTCGTAACTAATTTAAGGCTGGTGCAGTATTCCTCCCTGTTTGTGTTCCAGCCTTTTTTTATCCCTACATTTATAAGCATTTCCCATCACTAATACGACGCCTCTATCTGGATTAGCGCTGGGAGAGAGGGCGCGTCCATCGCTCAACAAGTGAGTACAAAGCTCAGTTATGTAACGCGCCCTGATCCACGGGGAGGATCAATCGTTCGTATAATTAGTTCGCGCGGCACTGTATGTAGCATAGTTGGAATATAAGTGTTTCTAAAACGGCAAGGAGATTAGGGTGCGTCCAGAATTACTGGGGAAAAACTCTGATCCATAGCGCACCCTAATCACATGGAGAGGAATATATGAATACTAATTGTATAAGTGTTTCGCTTTAACCTGCATGCAGTTAAGTCGGCTCTAAGGTGAAACAAAAAACGCACAACTATAATTTCTTGTCTAACCCTACATTTAAGAAAATTGAGACAGACACCCCATCTGTCACTTCCGTTAGTCGATGGGTGGCTGGGGGTAATCAACACAGCATTATCTGCAATAGCCTAGAGTCAATTCCTCCTGTAACCCTCTACTCTTCCTGTTGGTTTAGTTATGACAAAAGTTTTTAACATGGATTTTTAGTAGTTAAACTTTAATTGAGCATTTCTGTTATTTGGCGGGCATATGCGAATATTGCTGGCGTGCCACCTGTATGCAGATACAGTATATTTTGTGAATTATTAAACACCCCTTGCCTATATAGCCCAACAGCCCCCG
>CACHDV010000083.1 GCA_902578675.1 uncultured Alphaproteobacteria bacterium | reverse complement strand
TGCGAGTTTGGCCGTCACTTCTTCGGCAACGGCTTGCGGAACTTGCTCGTAATGATCAAAATGCATAGTATACTGAGCCCTACCTTGGCTCATCGACCGAAGCGTATTCACATAACCGAACATATTTGCAAGAGGGACCATTGCCGAGATTACCCTAGCGTTGCCACGTTGATCCATTCCAGAAACATTACCGCGACGACTATTTAGATCCCCGATAATATCACCCATGTATTCCTCTGGAGTCACAACCTCCACCCGCATAATTGGCTCTAAAAGTCTCGGGCTAGCTTTTGGAACACCTTCTCTGAAGGCGGCGCGAGAGGCAATCTCGAAAGCCATCACACTCGAATCAACGTCATGGCTTGCTCCATCAATAAGAGTTACTTTGAAGTCAATCAGAGGAAATCCAGCGACGACGCCTGTTTCTTTGGAAGTATCTAGCCCTTTTTCAACACCAGGGATGTATTCCTTGGGAACAGAACCGCCAACCACTTTATTTTCAAATTCAAATCCTGAGCCAGCGGGCAATGGTTCAAATATAAGCTTTATTCGCGCGAACTGTCCCGAACCACCGGTTTGTTTTTTGTGAGTATAATCGATTTCAGCTGTTTGAGTGATTGTTTCTCTGTAAGCGACCTGCGGAGCACCAACGTTTGCGTCAACCTTAAACTCTCTTCTCATTCGATCCACGAGGATTTCCAGATGGAGTTCTCCCATTCCTTTTATGACCGTTTGCCCACTTTCATAATCTGATGTCACTCGGAATGAGGGGTCCTCTGCAGCTAAACGCGCTAGCGCCGTGCCCATTTTTTCCTGGTCCGTTTTGGTTTTTGGCTCCACGGCTACTTCAATTACAGGGTCAGGGAACTCCATTCGTTCCAAAATTACTGGCGCTTGCGGGTCACATAAAGTGTCACCAGTTGTTGTGTCTTTCAAACCTGCTAGGGCCACAATATCCCCAGCCCGTGCCTCTTTAATATCCTCTCTACTATTGGCGTGCATAAGAAGCATTCGACCAATACGTTCTTTTTTGTCTTTTACGGTATTTGTTATTGTACTGCCGGACTGCAACACTCCAGAGTAAATACGCAAGAATGTTAATGAACCAACGAATGGGTCATTCATTATCTTAAAAGCCAAACCCGAAAACGGTTCTGAGTCATCGCTTTTTCTCACCGTTTCTTCTTCAGTGTTCGGCAATACGCCATTTACACTTTCGACATCTAAAGGAGACGGCAAATAATCCACTACCGAGTCCAATAGAGGCTGCACACCCTTATTCTTGAACGCAGAACCACATAGAACTGGAACAAACGCCCCATCAATTGTACCTTGTCTTATACAACTTTTCAGTGTCTCAGAATTGGGCTCTTCTCCTTCTAAATAGGCTTCTAATGCCTCCTCGTTTTGCTCTACAGCTAGCTCGACGAGGTTAGAACGGTATTCAGTGGCTCTATCCAGCAAATCTTCCGGAATATCTACCACCTCAAATTTAGCACCCAGGCTCTCATCCAACCACCTAATGGCCTTCATTGATATAAGATCTACAACTCCCACAAAATCGGCTTCACTTCCGATCGGCAACTGAGTAACCAACGGGACAGCCCCTAACCTATCAACGATCATTGAGACACATCGGTAAAAGTCGGCCCCAATTCTGTCCATCTTATTTACAAAACAAACTCTTGGGACGTTGTATTTATCTGCTTGCCGCCAAACTGTTTCAGACTGAGGCTCTACACCCGCGACCGAGTCAAATACAGCTACTGCGCCATCGAGAACCCTCAAGGCTCTCTCTACTTCAATAGTGAAGTCAACGTGCCCGGGAGTATCTATAATATTTATTTGGTGATCATTCCAATGGCATGTAGTGGCGGCGGAAGTTATGGTGATGCCCCGCTCTTGTTCTTGCTCCATCCAATCCATGGTGGCGTTACCGTCGTGCACCTCACCGATTTTATATGAACGGCCTGTATAATACAGCACCCGTTCAGTTGTAGTTGTTTTGCCTGCGTCAATGTGCGCCATTATGCCGATATTTCGGTAGTGATCGAGGGAGTAGGTTCTGCTCATTTCAATTATTCCTTACATTACCATCGATAATGGGAGAAAGCTTTATTAGCCTCAGCCATCTTGTGCGTATCTTCTCGCTTCTTAACGGCTGTACCCCTGTTGTTTACTGCGTCAAGCAGTTCTCCCGACAAGCGGTCAACCATGGTGTTCTCCGACCGTTTTCTTGCAGCATCGATTGTCCACCTAATCGCTAGTGCTTGCGCTCTGTCGTTACGCACCTCGACAGGGACTTGGTAAGTAGCACCTCCAACTCGGCGGGACCTAACTTCAACCATAGGCTTGATATTATCCAGCGCTTCGTGAAAAACTGATATGGGTTGTTGGCCAGTCCGCTCTTCTATTTTATCAAAAGCACCGTATACTATCGTCTCGGCGATAGATCTCTTTCCGTCATACATAAGGCAACTCATAAACTTACTTACGGTAAGATCCTTATATTTTGCATCCGGAAGGACGATGCGTTTTTCGGCACGATGACGTCTTGACATATTAAAATCCTAATTCAGTAAGCTTTGCCTCAAATACTTTAAACTCTTTGGCGAGTATGTAGGTGTTTGTCTATACTAGACTTTAGATGCTGGCTGGGATTCTCCTCACCCTATTACTCAAAAAAACAAACGAAACTTACGTGTTATAGCTTTAACTTTTTCTACACGTTTGTTTCGTTAAAGAGGCTACAAGCTTAGCCCCTGCGAAAACCATCAATTATTTCTGGACCGCTGGTTTATCCCTGGCGGACCAACCTACATCCGACAGCGAGATACTACAGAGATCCCAAAAGATGCCGGATACTATGTATCCGCGCCCTTCTGGTCAAGTGAAGAATGCAATCTTTGGCATTTTTTATTTAAAAACTCCCCCAAAATAGGGAAAAAACAACCTATTCTCCAATGCCGTAACAATATTACTTGCTAGTGCTCTATCATTACATTTTAAGATTCATGCCATTTTTTAGTTCTAGTTACTCCGCGGCGCTAATTGCCTCCTCAGCATTTTCTTCCAATAGCGCCGCGCGAGCCTCTTCTTCTAGTGCCAACTCTTTGTCACGGTCGCTGGCAATACGCTTGAAACGGTTCATAACACTGCCAGTTCCTGCAGGTACAAGGCGACCAACAATAACATTTTCTTTTAACCCGTCTAAATTATCAACTTTGCCTGAGACTGCTGCTTCGGTGAGCACCCGAGTTGTCTCTTGGAAGGATGCCGCTGATATAAATGACTTGGTCTGAAGAGACGCCTTTGTTATGCCTTGAAGAACAGGTTTGGCCCGTGCCAAGGAGAGCCCCTGAGACTCCGCCTTCTCGTTTGCAAGCTCAAACTCTTCTCTATCCACTGTTTCGCCAACCAGCAGTGTAGTTTCGCCTCCATCTTCGATTTCAACTTTTTGAAGCATTTGACGAACAATCACTTCGATATGTTTGTCATTAATCTTTACGCCTTGAAGACGATAAACATCCTGAACTTCATTAATTAAATAATTAGCTAAAGCTTCGACCCCTAAAATATTTAAGATATCATGTGGAACTGGATTACCATCCATTAATAAGTCACCGACCTGAACATAATCTCCTTCTTGAACTGCAAGATGCTTCCCTTTTGGGATCAAATACTCGACCGTATCAGCATCAGCATCCGAAGGAACGACATTAACTCTACGTTTTGTCTTATAATCTCGACCAAACTCAACGCGCCCTTCAGACTCGCTTATAATAGCATAATCTTTTGGTTTTCGTGCTTCAAATAATTCAGCAACCCGAGGTAAGCCACCCGTTATATCTCTAGTCTTCGTTGATTCTCGCGGTATCCTGGCTAAAACGTCACCAGCTTGGACTTCGGCGCCATTCTCCACCGACAAAATAGCATCAACTGACATAAAGTAGCGGGCCTCAAGACCATTTTCTAATTCAATGACCTCACCCTTATCATCACGAAGCGTTATTCTTGGCCTCAATTCCGAACCTTTTGGCTGTTGTTTCCAATCAAAAACCACTCTAGAAGCAATGCCTGTACCCTCATCCATAACTTCGCGCATAGACACCCCATCAACTAAATCAACGTAATTTGCCGTTCCCTTCTTTTCCGTGA
>CACHDV010000082.1 GCA_902578675.1 uncultured Alphaproteobacteria bacterium | reverse complement strand
AGACTAGGGGCAGACATCAGCGACAAAAATAACGTAAAAGCTTACATCGATAGGCTTGAAAAGAGACCCGCTTTAAAGAAAGCATGGGCAACTAAATAGGAACCTACTATATTGCTGGGTCGCGCTTCAAAACCTCTTTTAACTTTTCTATGTCCACTTTTATCTCCACTCCAGCCCTCTCCTGCTGCAGTTTAAGAGGACTTCTTGAATCCAAATGACCCCACCCTCTATTTAATGCTTCTGTCATTTCTTCCAACGCCATATTTGATAACCGCATTGGAACTCCAACCTCTTTAGCTAATCGTGTCGCAAGAGACACATCCTTGTGAGCTAACTTAAGTGCGAAGGCAGGTGGGTCATAGATATCCGGCAAGAACTGTTGAGATAAACCGTCGAATGTTCGGCGACGTCCTAGAGCGCCTTGCCTAATTGCGTCCCAAAGCGCCAGCGGCTCAACCCCTGCCTTAACGCCCATGGTGAAAACTTCTCCTAACGCCGTCTGTATTGTGTAACCCGCACAATTATGAACAAGTTTTGCCACAGAACCTGCTCCGATCGGCCCAATGTATGCAACTTGATCCCCCATTGTTTGTAAAATGGACTTGTGTTTCTCGAATATCTGCTTATTACCACCAACCCAAAGCGCAAGTTTACCCGACAGAGCACCAGCTGGCCCGCCACTCACAGGTGCATCTAGAAAATGCCCCCCCCCCTAGCTTCAAATTTATCCCCTATTTCTCGAATGACGGTTGGCGAATTTGTTGAAAGATCAAAAACAGCTCCACCGGTCTGAATTCCATCAAGCAAACCATTCACGCCATATGCCACACTACTAACTTCGGTAGGCCCGGGTAAAGATAGACAAATAACTTCACATTTTTCTGCTACTTCTCTCGGCGTGTCGGCCCACTGAGCATTATTTGACAAAAATGGTGCCGCCGCCTCTTTCAGGGCGTCATGAACAATCAAGGTATATCCACCTTTTGAGAGATTTGAAGCCATTCCCGCTCCCATTGTTCCAAGTCCTATAAAGCCTATATTCATAACCAGTTCCACTTCTATTTTTTAATATAGGAAATTATTGAAGAGTTTTGCGCGTTTACTAGCCGATACTATACCTTTTTCGAACGACATATTTTTGAATACCCTCTAGGACTAGTTCTTTTCTTTGATTATACACTCTCGAGTTAACGGTCACTAACCCCGTTGTGTTTTGCGCGAGTAGCTCTGAAATTTCCAGCTCAGGGTAGACTGTATCTCCCGAAAATACGGGTGCTATAAACTTACTGGATTGTTCGACAAAAGCGACAAGCGAGTCACTTATGAGGTGAGCAAAATTACCTGCTCCCGCTGCGGTTTGTATTAGCACCTGAAAGCCATGGGCTAAAAGATTTGGATAGCCTCTATTTTTACAATATTCTATATCGTAATGAATAGGGTGGTTGTCTGCGGAAGCCAATTGAAAAGCAGCGAAATTTGCATCTGATAGGGTTCTAGACGGTATGTAATATGTCTCTCCAACCCTTAAATCTTCAAAGAACAATGATGCTGGATATTTATGATTTTCGGGTTCAAATGTGTCATTCATCTTCAGCCTCCGAACTTAAGATAATTCTTTTGGAAATTAAGTCGTTAATATCTTTTTTTGAAAATCCGTTTGAGCTTAAAATCTCTTCTGTATTTGAACCTATACCTGGAGCAATTCCTTTCAAAGGAATGCCCCCTGGCAAAGAAGCGATCGGTATGTTTCCAAGATGCGGCTGATAAACTTCAGAATATGCATTTATTGCGTTTACGTGAGGATCTTTTAACCAATCGCCTAGACTATTAACCGGACTGGTTAATATGCCTTCTTCTGTAAAAAGCTTTAGCCACTCATTACTAGTTTTCGATTTTATTTTGGATTGGATTATTTCCATTAGAATGTGCTTATTCTTCGCTCGATTTTTGAAACTACTAAACCTTCGATCGCCAGCCAAATTGGGTTCTCTAATAATTTTGCATAAGTTCGCGAACTGCTCCTCTTTGACGAGAGTAACGGCAATCCAGCCATCGCTGGTTTGATATGTTCCTGCGGGAACATTCAGTAAGACAGGGGGACCACCACTAATAAAAAAATCAGCTATATTGGGAGCTAGAAGATTAGCTGCCGACTGCAACAAACTGAGGTCTAAAAGTTTTGCCTCACGTACTCCTCCGAAGAGTTCCATGGAAACAGCTTGGAAAGCACAAAGACCTGTAATGACGTCGACGACGATAGTCCCAACTTTTTGTGGAATATCATCTTTATCGCGATTGAGAGATACAAGTCCCGAAAAAGCTTGCAGAACCGTGTCTGAACCTGGCCGATCAGAGTACGGTCCCGTTTGGCCGAAGCCACTAACGGATGCATATAGCACTTTAGAATTGAGTGCTCGCACATCCTCAAAACCGATCCCTAAACGGTCCACAACTCCTGGTCGGAAGTTTTCTAAAACAACATCACTATTGGACGCTAATTTAAGAATGACATCGAGACCCTCTTTTGTCTTCAAATCGATAGCTATGCCTTTCTTTCCAAGATTATAATAAATGGAATAGGCTGTTTGGTCTCCCTTTGGTGCTCCTAAGCCCCTTGCCCAATCACCATTTATTGGCTCGACCTTAATAACTTCGGCTCCATATTGTGCTAATAAAAGGCCACAATAAGGGGCAGCTACGCCCTGACCCAAGTCCAGAACTTTAATCCCATATAGCGGTTTTTTATTCATTACCTATTTTCTTTGTTCTTGCGCTCAAAAGTTTTAAACCTACACTGTCGTAGAATTTTATTTTTCTTGCATCTTTTTTTTCAAAAATACAAATCTGACGACCTTACACCTCGTTTTCACACCTTTTTTTAGCATGGAGCAATATGACGATAGAAAAAAGTTCTGATTTAGCAGGTGACTATGAAATCCGTCTTGCTGGTAAAGAAGATGCAAACGGCATATCGCGTCTTTTACAAGAGTTATTGACCTTCTATGGTCTGCCGCTCAAGTATCAACGATCATATATGTCACATGTTATAGAAAATGAGGCTTTTCTAGAAAACTCCGGATTGAAAATCTTTATTGCTTTAGAAAATAACAAACCTGTCGCCTTTCTTGCATTTTCTAAAGTTTTTGCACTTGCTACATGCCAAACAAGTATTTTTATACAGGATTTGTACGTAGAGCGAAAAACACGCAATAAAGGAATTGGGTATGCACTTATGGAAGCGCTCGTAAAGTATGGATTAGAGAATGAAGTTACCCAAATCGATTGGACTGCTGACACATGGAATAGCAAAGCAATAAACTTTTATGAACATATTACCACCCTGCAAAAAAGTGATAAGATTTACTATCGACTTAATAAAGATAAGCTGTCAGCCTTTTTAAATAAAACAAAAAACACTTGGCGGAATTAGGAAAAAATGACCTACAAAAATCCAAATGCATTGATTTCAACAGAAAAATTGTCAGAGAATATTGATGATCCTAATATTGTTATCCTCGATGGTACTTATCATTTACCAAACGTGGACCGCGACGCCAGCGATGAATTCAACAATGGACATATAAAAGGCGCTCAGTACTTTAATATAGACAAAGTTTGTGATTTAGATAGCGATCTGCCCCATATGTTGCCCTCCCCCGATAAGTTTGCAGAGGCGGCCGGCTCTTTGGGGATATCTAACGAAAAACACGTTGTCGTATACGATGTGTATGGAATGCAAAGTGCCGCCCGAACATGGTGGATGTTTCGTGTGTTTGGCCATGACAACGTCTCTGTACTTAACGGCGGACTGCCAAAATGGCTTCAAGATGGGAACACGTTGAACTCTGATATAATTGTCCCTACTCCTCAACTATTCAAAGTCAATTATCGCGAAGGCTTAGTGAGGCATTTGTCTGATATATTTGATCTTGTGGAGACGCATGACGAAAAAATAATCGACGCAAGAACATCTGGCCGATTTTTCGGAACGGAACCGGAACCAAGACCGGGAATGCGTTCTGGCCACATACCTGGTTCAGTAAACCTACCATTTGGCCAATTATTATCCTTGGAAGATAAAACGTTCCTTTCTGCCTCAGAAATAGAAAAACAGTTCCTAGATGTAATTGAAGATATTGACAAACCAATAGTCACAACGTGTG
>CACHDV010000081.1 GCA_902578675.1 uncultured Alphaproteobacteria bacterium | reverse complement strand
CTTTGAGAACATTAAGAAGGCCAATAACGTTTACGTCAAAGACAGACAAAGGATCTGAGATTTCCCGCTCGACACCCGCAGTAATTGCTGCGCCATAGAAAACGACATCCACATCGGCTCCTGAAACAACTCGATCGACATCTTCTGTATTGGTGATATCGAGTTGAATACTTGTAAATTTTCCTGGAAGTTTTGAGAAAACGTTCATTGCCGCAGGGGGGATCGGCGACTTATCTAAAGAGATTACCTGTTCCGAGGAAGCGAGCAATACCTCGATCACATTTAAACCGATAAACCCTGAACCCCCAACCACTAAGAAAGTCATATAAACGAGCGACCTTTATTACTTAACGTCAGCAGCGACTTGCATTTTTTCGATCTTGTCTGGATTTGCTGGCGGCTCCCCTCTGGTAATATTATCTACAAATTCCATACCGGCGGTTACTCTACCCCAGACTGTATATTGCTTGTTAAGAAATTGGGCATCATCAAAGCAAATGAAAAATTGGCTGTCACCGCTGTCGGGGTCCTGAGCACGCGCCATGCCGACAGCGCCACGTGTGAACGGCTCGTCGGAAAATTCAGCTACTAATTTTTTGCCAGAGCCACCAGTTCCAGTACCGGTAGGGTCTCCTGTCTGCGCCATAAATCCGTCTATTACTCGATGGAATACAATACCATTATAAAAACCTTCTCGCGCAAGTTCTTTTATTCTTTCCACATGCTTGGGTGCAACATCTGGAAGCAAGTCAATTACGACGCGTCCATCCTTAAGATCGAGAAAGATCTGATTCTCAGGGTCACTTGCCCCGGCTTTATCAGCTGCCATAATAAAAAACAAAGCTCCTATAATTAAAAGAAAACGACCCATGCTAAAGCTCCAAGGATCAAGGTTAAAAGAGGTTCAATACAATACTCACAAGCTCCTAGCGCGCAAGGTCCAAAAGTCTTGGTACATCAATATTTTTATCTAAATGCTCAGAAAATTCATCTAATGTCGTTTCTATCTCTGAATCAAAGGACGACATGCTAAATTTTTCCAGCCCACAATATTGAAGAAAGGCGTGGCGGAACTCGTCTTCGATGAACAACCCGTGCACGTAAGTTCCCAGGACAAGGCCGTTGGCTGACGATGCACCGTCTAATCTTTCTTCACTGTTCCCCGAGCGAATACTCACCAATGGGCGTGCACAGTCTGGCCCATACGTTGATCCAATATGTATTTCATAACCGGTAATTTTTTTACCGAATTTGATATCGGTACCACTTACTTTTGTGACAGCTTTTTCTGAAGTAAGTTTTGTCGTCACATCTAATAAACCTAGTCCTGGGGCTGTTCCTGCATTACCTTCTATTCCTAGCGGATCACTAACTAGTTTACCTAGCATTTGATAACCCCCACATATACCTAAAACAAGTTTTCTTTGTCTGATATGCGCCCGGATGTCTACATCCCACCCCTGCTCAATCAAAAAAGAGAGATCACCAATTGTCGATTTACTCCCTGGAATCAAAATGAGATCCGCATCACTATTTATTGGTTCACCAGGCTCAACTATTCTCAAATTTACACCTGGTTCGTTCTTTAAAGGATCCAAGTCATCAAAGTTAGCAATACGCGATAACCTAGGCACAGAAATTTTGAATTGTTGTCTGATTGAGGCAGGCTCTCCTTTCAAACTCACTGCGTCTTCAGCAGGCAGCTTTCTTGCGTTTTGAAACCATGGAATGACTCCCAAACCTTGCCATTGCGTTCGTTTCTCGATTTCTTGAACACCTGATGTAAACAGTGATACGTCACCACGAAACTTATTAATTACGAACCCTTTGATCAACTGGGTCTCGTCAACGGGCAGCACAGCTTTCGTCCCAACTAAATTGGCAATCACTCCACCTCTATCAATATCACCTATTAAGATTACGGGAGTGTTTACTGCTGTAGCAAAGCCCATGTTGGCGATATCGTTAGTTCTCAAATTTATTTCGGCTGTACTACCCGCCCCCTCAACAAGAAGTAAGTCTGCCTCTTTCCTTATCCTTTCAAAACTTTCTACAACGTAGGGCAGCAGTTTAGGCTTTAGTTTTTGATATTCTCTTGCCGTAGCTCGGTCAAACATTTTTCCTTGAACAACGATCTGGGCGCCACTGTCCGTCTCAGGCTTTAGCAGAATTGGGTTCATATCAACGGTAGGCTGTATCCCGCATGCCTTCGCCTGCAAAGCCTGAGCTCTTCCAACCTCCCCATTTCCTGCAGCTACAGCAGCATTATTCGACATATTTTGGGGTTTGAATGGTTGAACCTTAATACCGCGGTTTTTTGCCCATCTACATAGCCCAGCTACTAAAAGGGACTTGCCTACATCTGACCCCGTTCCTTGAAACATTAAAGAGCGGGCAGACATTATTCAGGCCCAAAAAAAACGATATTTACCAATGTTCCACCCAAGGCCTTAAATCTATTTCAAAACTCCAGGCATTTCGGGGTTGACAATGCATATTCCAATATGCATCTGCGATAGCAGATGGGTCCAAAATCCCATCATTTTCTTTTTGCGCATATCTGTCAGGAAACATTTTTTTTATCCACTCAGTATCGATGGCGCCATCAATAACGACATGCCCAACATGAATGCCTTTGGGCCCCAACTCGCGAGCCATTGATTGTGCCAAAGCTCGCAATCCATGTTTACCCGAAGCGAACGCAGAAAAACCATTACCCCCTCTCACACTCGCTGTTGCTCCGGTAAAAATGATAGTGCCTCGTTTTCTATCACACATTGCGCGAGAAACCTCTCTACCCATAAGGAACCCGCCAAAACAGCACATTTCCCAAACTTTAAAAAAAACGCGCGATGTCGTCTCATGTATTGCAAAACGGACATTACCCCCAACATTGTAAACCGCAACTTCTATTGGCCCTATATCTCTCTCTATCTTTTCAATAAATGGAACGACGTCATCCTCTCGCCGGGCATCAACGCCAAATGGATGAACAATGCCATTCATTATCCTTATTTCTTGAGATAAGTTATCAAGGCTTTCGATTTTTCGTCTTGTTACAACAACTTGAAAACCTTCTTTGGCAAAGCGTTTTGCTATTGCCCCACCAGTCGCATCTCCAGCACCAACAATCAGAGCTACACCCTTTTTAGTTTTAGTAGACATGAATTTTTCCTACATCACAATTTTCTTTAATGCATGGCGGTCAAGTAAATTGATACTCATTAAATTCTCTAGCAAAAACAACTGATTATTTCTTTGATAGACTAGGGAGTTTTTTGGAGAATAATGTAATATTATTTGAACTCAATATAATTTATTGGAGTCAAAAAACCGCCACTACTCGTGTTTCTATACTTCTGCGTGGTGGATAGTTTTCACCTCCATTAGGGTTATCGAAAGATGTGTGCGGACAATAAACTACTCTGCCCGGTCTCTGGTCCATTTGTTTTAAAACGATAACTTCGTCAAGTTGCATTTCTGGAAAATAAAACCATCTGTGTGACGGGTTGTAGACAGGAGCAGCTACCAAACTATCTCTTCCTCGGCCCGTATAAAAGTAATCAATTACGTCGTCATCCGCGAGACTGCTATTATCGATGAAAGCTAAGGGATTATTTATTGCAGGATGATCGAATGGTTGCCATGTGTTAAACCACGCAAAAGTATCACTTTCATCAGGGTCAACCCCATTTTCACGAAGAACGTCATGAGACATACCTACTACGCGCTTTACATTGTAATCGCAGTGGACGAAGCGTGCGTAGCCGTCGTTAAAATCGATCGGTTTTTCTGTTCTGACTAAAAAGCCGTAGTGGTATGCAGCCTTTGCACCGGTAAGTCGACATATTAAGTCTTGCATCTCAGGCAGATATACATTGTTGATAAGGTTCTCATCTCTAAAATTACCGCACTGAGTTCTATTATTTGTTAGCGTGAAACCAGTTTGTTCAAGACCAATTTTCCCATTTTCCAAATGGGGTCGTGCATCCTCTATTAACACGTCCTGATAAGCTGTATGTTCTCTCCTAGATTCCTTTGAACCAATTTTTGGGGCAACATTTTTATGCTTCCAGTCGGTATTAATATATCTAACTTTAGTCGGTACCATAAAGTCACCTCCGTTAATCCATACTTCATAGTTCTTTAATATTATGCATCATTGCTTCGACCTACATCAAGG
>CACHDV010000080.1 GCA_902578675.1 uncultured Alphaproteobacteria bacterium | reverse complement strand
ATGATTATCCCCTACCAACCGTAACTTGGCTTAACCACTTATTGCTTGTCGAAGAGGCGGCAAAATTAGGCTATACAGATTTATTTACAGGACTTGGCGGTGACGAACTACATGCAGGGGAATATGATTATTTTTTCTATTTCTTTGCGGATTTAAAAAAAATGGGGAAAACGGATTTACTCGACAAAGAAATAGAAGCCTGGGTAAGAAATCACGATCATCCCATCTTCAGGAAGTCTAAAAATGTCGCTCTGGAACGTGTGATAGAATTAACCGACCCTTTAGTGCCCGGAAGATGTTTGCCAGATAAAAAACTACTTAACCGCTATAAAAATTTGCTTTCAGACGACTTTCAAAATTTGAATGACCTGCTCCCCAATTATCATCCCACCTCAGACAGCTACCTGATATCACACAGCCAAAACGAACTACTGATTAACACAATGCCGTGTTGTCTGAGGAGTGGTAGAGAGAATTGCAATTTATTTGGAATGCAGGAGTTCCATCCCTTTCTGGATAACGAACTCTTCGAATATATGATGAGCGTTCCACCAGAGCAAAAAATCAGAGACGGATTAACCAAGGCCTTTGCGCGAGAAAGTTACAAAGGTTTAATTCCGGAGGAAACCAGAAGGCGAATAAATAAAACTGGCTGGAATGCGCCGGCACACGAATGGTTTTCAAGAAATCATAGGGATGATTTGAATGACCTAGTTAGGTCAAGACAGTTTATCGAACGAGGGATTTATAACATTGATTCGGTCAAGCAGATGATTAGCCAACATGAAACAATAGTTTTAGAAAACAGAGACAGGCCCAATCACATGATGGCAATTTGGCAGATTGTTTCGCTAGAAATCTGGCTGAGAAACTTAGATATTTAGTCTGATAAATAAACCCGCAGGTCCGACGACTTTTCTAAAAATTCCCGACTAACTCCCTGAGGCCAGCCATATACAGACATTAAGTTTTTGGCCACCAATATGCTCCACTCGGGCCACAGTCAAATTTTCTTCAGACAGCATTTCTAGCATCTCCGCTTCAGAAAAACCCAGCCATGAATGGCCATATTCATCCCGTAGTTCAGATAAATCATGTGCTGCCAAGTCAACAATTAATAACGCTCCTTTTTGTTCTAAAACCCTTGCAGCTTCCGCGATCACTTTTTTAGGCTCCTCCGCATACCTCAACAAAGAATTGATCGTGATTAAATCAAAGCTATTTTGTTTGAACGGAAGCCTATACATATCTCCAACCCGAACTTGGCAATTTTTTATGCCGTCTTGATCTAAACGTGCCCGAGCGATTGAAAGCATTTCAAGAGAATTATCAATACCTGTCCCCTTTACAACAAAAGGTGCGATTGTTCTCAAAATTCTTCCTGCTCCTGTTCCTAGGTCAAGGAGATTTTGAACAGAGCGGTCTTTTAGCAACTCTAATATGCATTTATCAATAACCTCGTCTGACGGCCACATACCTCTAAGTTCTGTTATTTCTTGGGAATAGGGATCCAAAAAACTCTCTGCATACCTTACACGGTCCGCCTTAACGCTGCTTAATCGTGACAGGTCAAGAGCATGCACTTCATCTTCGCCTGGCATAAGATCATTTAACATCCGAGCCAAATCAGCACCTTCCGCTTCAGTGGAAAGCCTATAATACGCTCTATTACCTTCCTTGTTACGCTGCAATAATCCCCCTTCGACAAGTAACTTTAAATGCCGAGAAACCCTAGGCTGTGTTTGGCCCAGAATCATTACTAATTCGGTTACGGAGAGTTCCGCATGTCCGCAGAGTGCTATAATCCTGAGTCGGGTCGGTTCGGCTGCAGCCCGCAACCCTTGCAAAAGCTTTTCCACACTAACCCCAAATAGTTTTGTCTAATCAATATTAAATGGTGTATCTAAACAAACTAAGCTAATTTCCATAGAACCAATTACCCATATCTATGCAGCCTGGCACCATTTTCTTTTAGCCATTTTTTTGAACTCTTCCATTCGCCAACCAATTGATGGACTGTTTGCCAAAATCTTGGAGAGTGATTTAATTCCACCAAGTGGGCCGCTTCATGAGCACACACATAGTCTACAATCTTCTCTGGAGCAAAAATTAATCGCCAACAAAAAGATAAATTACCGCTTGACGAACAACTCCCCCATCTGGTGCGGGTATCCCGCACGGAGACACTCTTAATCTCCATATTTAGAAGACTTGAAAATTTTTTAGCTTTATATGAAACCTCGTCTTTTGCACGTTTCTTTAGCCAATCCCTGACACGTCTTGCCATATGTTCGCTACCTCCAGAAACCCTTAATTCTGGCATTTGATTATCAAAGCTTTCTTTCAGCCAAACATTTCCAAACTCTTTTGGACTGTGCGCAATCTTATACTCTTTTCCTAAAATTGGAACGATAGAACCATGCTGAAATTGGACACGTGCAGGGAGTTTCATCAGTTGTTCGGCTATCCATGGAACATTTCGCTCAACGAATATTCTTGCTTCATCGATAGATCTACAAATTGGTCGGCTAATACAAAACTCTGATGTCTGTTGATTAACCCTCATAATGAACCGGTTTGCCCTTTTGCTATCACGTACCTTTATATCAATTCTTTCACCACCAGGAAGACATATTGAGATATCCGGCATTTTTTTGTCCACCCTTAAAGCATAAGCCACAGTTCTGCTCGAAATTTGACAGGTCTATCAAAGAGCAAGCTAAATCACATCAGCCTAATAACTCTTCTCTGATGAGTGAAAAAACCATATGGTCTTGCCACTCGCCATTAATTTTCAAGTATTTTCTTGCTAACCCCTCATAGCTGAAACCCGCTTTTTTTAAAACACCTTGACTCGCCTTATTACTGGGTAGGCATGCTGCCTCAATTCTGTGCAAAGCTAAACGGTCAAACGCAAATAAGGCCGTTCCTTCTACAGCTTCTGTCATGTAGCCATTTCGCGAAAATCGTTCTCCTATCCAATAACCAAATGAACACATCTGCGCAACGCCTCTACGAACATTTGCTATCGTTATACCGCCTACTAAGTTTTTATCTTCATTTGTAAAGATAAAAAATGAATACCCTTTATCATTAGACCAATCTTCTGAATATTTACTTAACCTGCGACGAAAAGCCGATTTTGATAATGCATCGGATGGCCACGTCGGCTCCCATGGGGTTAAAAATTCTTTACTTTCAGATCGAATTTTTTCCCATTGCGCCCAATCATTCCGCACAGGTGGTCTTAGGTGAAGACGCGAAAGAGCAATCATTGGTTCCGGGTATGTTGGTAAGAAAAAACTTAAAGCCACGATTTGCTACGTCCAAGATTATTACAAAATCAGTTGAGCATGGGTTGCTATACCATACAAGCTTCAATTTTATCACTAGGCCAAACGCATTACACGAAGCGTTTTTCGAAACTTGAATATGTTTCTAACCTTGAAATTGGTCCAAGCGCCGCCAAAGTAGGCCGGTTCGACAACATCTCGGAAGCTATTTTTCTTACTGCGAGACTATCAACTTTCTCTAATTTTTCTACAATCTCAGTGATTGGCTTAAATCTTTTATGGATTATAAGCTGCTGGGCTAATTGCTCGCAGCGATTTGCCGTTCCTTCTCTACTCATTAGCAGAGCTGCTTTTAACTGCGTTTTCGCTCTAATGACCTCTTGTTCAAGGTCGTCACTCGTCAATTTATTAAGCTCATCAGATATTACCGGCAGCATCTCCTCAATAAAATATTCACCCGTACCGGCATAAATTCCCATCAGTCCACCATCTTGATGAGAGGTAGTGAAAGATTGAATTGAGTAGGCTAACCCTCGCTTTTCTCTTACCTCCTGAAAAAGCCGAGACGACATACCGCCTCCCAACAACATCGACAGCACCTGATAAGCGTAAAAGTCTTCATGATCATACGACACACTCGGAAACCCAATAATGATGTGTATTTGCTCAAGTTGTTTTACTTCACGAAAGTCTCCCCCAACGTAATTAGCCGGCTCTACAGCGGGTTGACCATTATCGTTAGGCAGTGAAGCAAATTTCTTTTCAACAAGCTCTACCATCTGTTTATGTTCAACATTTCCAGCCACAGAGAATACCAAACGTTCATTCGTATATTGCTTGCATACAAAATTTTTAATTTCTTGCCTCTTAAGTCCACTAACAACTTCAGGCTGTCCAAGGACTGGTCTTCCTATTGCCTGATTTGGATATGCACATCTTTGAAAATGATCAAAGATTATATCATCAGGCGTATCGATAGCTTGACCGATTTCCTGAAGAACCACACTACGTTCTCTCTCAAGCTCGTTCTCATCAAATAGAGAGTTTTGGATTATATCAGAGAGAATATCGACAGCTAAAAAAACATCATCTAACAAAGTTCTTGCAAAAAAAAG
>CACHDV010000079.1 GCA_902578675.1 uncultured Alphaproteobacteria bacterium | reverse complement strand
ATGTGCTTGAGCATTGTATTCGAGCCACTTTGAACAGGCAAATGTAAGTATGGCATCAACTTAGGCACTTCGCCATGAGCCGATATTAAATCGTCATCCATATCTTTTGGGTGGGAGGTCGTATATCTAATACGTTCAAGACCATCTAGTTCTGCAAGTTCCCTTATTAAACGGCCTAAAGACCACTCTTTTCCATTAGGCGACTCACCGTGATATGCATTCACATTTTGCCCTAATAAAGTAATCTCTTTTAAGCCAGATTTTACAAGTTCTCCCGCCTCTTCTAATACTCGGCCGGCCGGTCGTGAAATTTCTGCGCCGCGGGTGTAGGGAACTACGCAAAAGGAACAAAATTTATTGCAACCCTCCTGAATGGTCAAAAAAGAGTTTGTAGGGCTGATCGAGTCTGTCGATAATTCATCAAACTTCTCTTCAGTTGCGAACTCTGTCTCTATTATCTGGGAGCCTGATACTAGGCTTAATTCTACTTTAAGCGCTTTGCTAACCATTTCCGGAAGCCGGTGATATGTTTGTGGGCCGAAGACGAGATCAACATATGGTGCTCTTTCTAAAATTTCTTCGCCCTCTGCTTGCGCAACGCAGCCAGCTACTCCAATTAACACCTTTCTCTTCTTATTTGCGGCAGACAGTTTAAGTTTTTTTAACCGCCCTAGTTCCGAGAAAACTTTCTCGGTTGCTTTTTCTCTAATATGGCATGTGTTGAGAATTATCAGATCGGCATGGTCAGGATTATCAGTCTTTTTATAGCTAAGCGGCTGAAGCAGCTCAAACATGCGATCAGAATCATAGACATTCATCTGGCACCCATAGGTCTTGATGAACACGTGCTTATCAGATTTGAGGGTTGGTTTCTGGCCAGTTAGGTTCATTCCGATCCATTTAAGCTGGGACGTAGCATAAACTTTTTTGCTTTCATAATTTCCACTTAAGAAAACAACTCTAACATTCGTTTAAACGAAGTCAAGTTATGGGTCTATCGGTTGGGCTTTTCCGACTCCAAGGCTATTATTGTTTGGCAGTGCTTTGCTAATTGTTTGCGGTTGCTAAACACAATAGCTCTAATAGGTTCGTGAAAAACAATCTTGATTGTTATTGTGCCTACCGAAAGGGATTGCCAAAGGTGGGGAAGCAAATCCATAGCACCATACCAGGCAAGTAGAGGCTTGCTTCTACGATCCACTGGCATCCCATTGATTTTTTCATATCTTATAGTCAAAGGCTGAACTATTGCGTCTGCCCGAATAGGCGCCTCAAAAAGCGATGGTTTAAATGGTAGTACCTTTCTTCCATCACTGCTGGTTCCCTCTGGGAAAAGTATCAACCTCTCCGACTTTAATAATAGATGCTCAATCAATTGTAATTGTTTTACAGCAGAACTAGAGCTTCGGTTGATAAAAATTGTTCTTGCCAATTTGGCAAGAATACCAAACACAGGCCAAGTTGAAAGCTCTTGCTTTGCTAAAAAACGACCCGGCACAATTGAACCTATAGCGACGATGTCGAAGTAAGATATATGATTTGCAACGAAGAGAGCTTTCTTAGTCTTGGTTGGGCTACCCTCAACTTTTATTTGAAGCCCGAGGACGTGGGAGGCTAATTTATGATGTAACGTATTTATGACTGAAGTTCTGGATGGAAAAAATAAAAGATTAACTGCCTGAAAAGGTAGCAAAAATATCGTCAGAAAAGCGTAGTTAAAAAGACGAATGAAAGACACCCAATGAGATGCTGTCCTTGTTACAAAAGCTAGTTTCAGCGTTTTAATAGTATTCAAGGGATGCGTCATCCGTTTTTAAATTTTCTTTTATAATGTGCACTATATCTGGCGGGAAGATCATCAGTTTTAACAATAATACAAACGTCAGTTGTATTGAATTGATGGTCAATTACAGCTCCGTCTCCAACTTGAGCGCCTATTCGTAAATATCCTTTTATCAAGGGTGGCAGCTCTTGTATGGCTGATATTTTGTCTTGAGGCGCAGCATTTTTACAATTCATATTGATATAGCGTTCTGGGAGAGCGCGTGGACATATTGCTGCGGGCGCTGTGTGATAGGTGCTCAAATAGTCCAGCGATCTCCGAAACTTGGATGGGTCGGGGCTTGGGAAACTAGCACAACCGAACATTAGATCGATGTCATTGCAGAAAATATAAGAAGCTATTCCTTGCCACATTAGCCTTAACGTTGCTCTATTTCGGTAGTTGGAATCAACACAAGATCGACCTAGTTCCATAATCTTTCCTGGAAAATTTAGCAGCTTTGAGATGTCAAATTCCTGCGCAGTATAGAACGAATGTTGGCTTTCAAGATGATGTGATTGTAACAATCGGTAAGTGCCTACAACAGCGGAAGAGAGTTCACCATAAAGTGATCCGGTTATATGCCGATCAAAAACAATCAAGTGATCAGCTCTCGAATCATGTTTGTCAGCATCCAGCTCACTCTTTGCTAAAAGACGATCGGGTAGGGCACCCATCTCCTCATAAAAAACTTTGTATCTAAGGCGTTGGGCTGCCTCAATTTCGAAATCATTTCTGGCAAGTCTTACCTCCAAGCTACCCATAGAAATCGATCCTATGCTTTGTCTTCTGGCAGGATATATGTGGTTCAGTAAAGGGATTTTAAAAAATTTGCTAGTTTGCATATGTATTACTTAACTTCTAGAAGCTTCTCCACTTTTTTAAGGTTTAAGATCAAATCAACAAACTGGTAGCAACTTGTATTCAAGAAATTTTTGAGATTAATACAAATTCTAATCTGCAATATGCACTTACAATCAAGTCAATTTTGTTACGTCGATGTGAAATTAAAATTTTTTTTAGTAAGGTTTTTTAGTTAAGATTACTCATGAGCTAAGTGTTCTCCGATAGATTATGGCGTCTTCTGTCCCCGCTTTATCTCGCTTGTAATAATTGGTTCGAGTGCCAACCGGTCTAAAGAAGTTTTTTTCATAAAGTAGCGCTGCAGCGCGATTTGACTTGGCTACCTCTAAAAATACGTTGATAGTTCCGGTGCTAGCGAGATGTCCTAACGCGTTGTTCAAAAGAAATGCCCCTAAGCCAGTCCTTCTGGAGTCTCTCCGGACAAAAACGAATAATAACTCTGCTTCATCGACAAGACTTTGGGCGACTATTATTCCTTTGAGCTGAAAAATATTTCCTGGTGCTTTTTCAATTAATGCATAAGTAATGTTATCTCTGTTATCCATCGATCTTTTTATGTGCCCGTAACTCCAGCCAAGTTTGTTGGGCAAGGCATTGCTGCTTTTTACTTTGAATAATATCCACCTTTTTAAAGAGTGATATGAGCGAAATGGACCATAGCAATGTTTTTTATTGCTCCGGCTATCTAATATGAAGCAGCGGATATTGTTGTTTTTGATACTGGAACAAATTGACAACTCGTTGCCAAGTTTTTCCCTGCGACTAGAATGATAGACATTATATTTATCTTTATTGCGCAAGGTCATTTATTTTTTGGAATAGAGACGTCTGGTTTTCTAAGATAATTGAGATCCATTTGATAAGTATATCCTAGGTTTGTCGTAGAGTTAAAAAGATCCCAATATCCTTTAGTGGTTGTAATATCGAATGCGTCGACTCCCAAAAGGTCTTCGGTGAATGCTGGACCGTTAGGTTTAATTATCTCTCCTATTGCCTTAACAATCAAAACGCCCGCGTCACCAGCTATTCTTACTGACGCACCTGGTTGGTATAAACTTTCAAAACGGCCAACTATCTCGGAAATAGATAGCGCTTGGCTTTCAATAATTTTCGTGCCCCTTTTATCTCTGCATTCCACGTAGAGCTCCTCTCTTTTGCTCTCAATAACAGTCAATAGGAGATCAGTTGGCGGTAAGTTTCTGTTATTCTGCACCCTACTTGCAATAGCATCAAAACATGACACACCAAACAACGGAATATTATTGGATAATGCAATAGCTTTTGCCGCAGCAAGACTGACCCTAAGCCCGGTAAACGACCCTGGTCCTTTAGTTACAGCAACGAAACGTAACTCCTCAAAAAGAGTTTTTGCGCCCTTCAAAGTAGATTCGATCATCGGAACAATTGCGGAGGCGTGCCCCCTATCCATTGAGACGTAATTGTGACCTTTAACAACTTTATCTGTCGTGACGCATACAGAACATGCTGAAGCAGAAGAATCGATCAAGATAGCCTTCATTTTTTCTAAAAATTCCTCTCAGCGAATGTATTTAGCATATATAAAAAAAAGCGTTCTACTCTTAATTAACGACATTTCTCCCATTTTTCGTTATATCTAAAATAAAACCGCGTCTTACAGGAAGTCTTGAGATGAATTTTTCCTTAAAATTATCAATGTCGATATTTCTTAGTGCGTTATTCGCAATCAACTGTTTCAGTGTAACACTTGCAAGCTCGAAAAGCTCGTCTGCAGTAGTTGTTGTTTATCATAGATTCAACGAGCCTGCATTTGCGTCAACCAGCATTAGGCTAGAGCAATTTAAAGCCCATCTTTCGGAATTAAAAAAAAACCAGTATAACGTAGTATCACTTCACGAGATCGTAAGTGGTATCAATTTGGGAAAAGATCTTCCAGATAGAACTATTGGTCTAAGTGTGGATGA
>CACHDV010000078.1 GCA_902578675.1 uncultured Alphaproteobacteria bacterium | reverse complement strand
CGTTTGAGCCCAGAATAGTAGGTGAGAAAAAGTTGCATCAATACAAAAAGAGCGATATCAGCTTCTGGCCCAGTGAGACGGTTCCATATGTAAAAGCCGTCACCTGTTGTACTTCTCCTCATTTCGATTGGGAGGTTTTTTTGTTTACAACTTTCTTCAGCTATGTTCAGTGCAAACTCTAAGGTAGATAATTGGCTGGCTTGAGCCTCTGGAGTGTGTTTAGAAAATCCAACAATATCAAGTAATAAGACCGCTCGATAATCAGTTTTAAAAGTTGCATAATTTCGAAAAATTTCTTCAACTTCGGCTTCTGTTAATCCAGCTTCATCATCTCCAATGGTGAACTCTAAACGTATTTCCATTGGCTCGGAGTCTACTAATTTACTGGTTTGTCGAAACTCATCAATTTCCATTTGGCGTTGCCCATGAAAAACTCTGCTTTCCGGGTTTTCTATATTAAACAACCTAACCTTTGGCACACTTAGTATATCAATGCCAAGTCTTGTTGGCATCCAGGCTACTAACGAATTGCTCCCAAATGCCCAGAGGTTAAAAAATAGTCCATTTATCTGTTTTTTCAGGGGATCTTTGAAGCCAGAAACATTGGCTTGATCGACTATTTCATCCAATGTGTCCCTCCTTTGCTAACTTCTTTTTTTAGATCATAAACTAATTAAAATTGAATGAAAAAGTGAATGTTTTAAAGAATGGCTCCGACAATTAACTTTTAATGTCTACTTCTAAGTATCGTAGGGTGGCTTATGTAGGCCTAAGGGCGATACTGTGAATAGTTCGCACCCATCTTCTGTGACACCAAGAGAGTGTTCGAATTGTGCCGATAAAGATCTATCTCGGGTCACGGCGGTCCATCCGTCTGGAAGTATTTTGACAGCATATTTTCCGGCATTTATCATTGGTTCTATTGTGAAGAACATTCCTTTTTGTAGAACTGCTCCCATGCCAGCAGTTCCATAGTGCAAAATACTTGGGGCTGAATGGAATACACGACCTAATCCGTGTCCACAAAAGTCTCGTACGACTGAAAACCTTTGGTTTTCTGCATATTCTTGGATAGCATGACCTATATCGCCCAGGGTTGATCCTGGTTTAACAACTTCTATGCCCCTCATAAGGCACTCGTAAGTAACATCCATTAAACGGGCGGCCTTAACTGCTACTTTACCAACTCCAAACATCCTGCTTGTATCACCGTACCAGCCATCCAGGATAACCGTTACGTCAATATTAAGAATGTCTCCCTCATCTAATTTTCGGCCTCCGGGAATGCCATGGCAAACGACATGATTAATCGAAGTGCAAATGGATTTCGGAAAACCTTTATAGTTCAATGGAGCAGGGATAGCATTATTGTCCAATATGAAGCTATGGCACAATCTATCTAACTCTTCTGTGGTTATGCCTGGTTGTACGTATGGGGTTATAAAATCGAGGGTTTCGGCTGCGAGCTTGCCCGCCTTGCGCATCCCGAGGAAATCCTGATCATCGTGAATGTGAATGTGGCTTGTATCTGAATTAATCATAAAAGTTACTCTGCGGTAATGGGAGCAAAGTGGATTTAAGAACTTCCATGCTGAAAACTATTATTCCTCGTCAACAAAATTTAGGGTGGTTACATATCTTTCTAAAAATGGACTGAATTTGAGCTGGAAAGTTTATCTAAAGGAGGAGAAAATTTAGTCAAATTTATTCCCTCAACGGCAGTTTTGTACTCTTCGATAGTAGGTGTTCTCCCAAGAACCGCTGACAATACGACGACTGGGGTAGAGGCAAGCAAAGATTCTCCTTTTTTCTCTGGGGCATCCTCGACTACTCTACCCTTAAATAGTCGAGTGGACGTAGCAAGCACGGTATCTCCTTTTGCTGCTTTCTCTTGATTCCCCATGCATAGATTACATCCAGGCCTCTCAAGGTACAGAATATTTTCATATTCCGTTCGAGCTGAGTTTTTGGGAGAGTTGTCATCAAACTCAAACCCAGAATATTTTTGCAGAATACTCCAGTCACCTTCTTCCTTCAATTCATCGATAATATTATAGGTTGGGGCTGTCAAAACGAGAGGAGCGTTGAACTTCACCTCGCCCGTTTGGTTCTCCAAATTTCTCAGCATTTGTGCCACGATCTTTACATCGCCCTTGTGCACCATACAGGACCCAACAAAGCCCAAGTCTACCTTTTTGTCTGCACCGTAATAGGAAATGGGCCGTATTGTATCGTGAGTATACCGTTTTGATATATCGATGTTATTGACATCCGGGTCAGCAATCATAGGTTCGTTGATCTCATCTAGATCAACTATTACTTCTGCAAAATACGTTGCGTTCGCATCAGGTTTGAGAGCTGGCTTGGACCCTGATTTTATTTCAGTGATCCTCTTATCGGCAATGTCTATCAATCCTTGAAGCATGCCTTTCTCATTTTCCATGCCTTTGTTAATCATCGTCTGTATACGATCCTTTGCAATTTGGAGAGATCCTATAAGTGTTTCATCCTCAGAAATGCAAATGGAAGCCTTAGCTTTCATTTCTGCCGTCCAGTCCGTAAATGTGAAAGCTTGGTCAGCCAGTAACGTTCCTATATGCACTTCTATGATGCGGCCCTGGAATACATTATCTCCGAATTGATCCAGCATCTGCGCTTGAGTCGCGTGTACGACGTCTCTAAAGTCCATATGATCTGCCATTTTCCCTTTAAAAGTGACTTTCACAGATTCTGGAATCGGCATGCTGGCTTCACCGGTGGCAAGAGCCAGAGCAACAGTCCCAGAGTCAGCTCCAAAAGCAACACCTTTAGACATTCTAGTGTGCGAGTCTCCACCAATAATAATTGCCCAATCGTCGACAGTTATGTCATTCAGTACTTTGTGAATCACATCTGTCATAGAATGATAAATTCCTTTGGGATCCCGTGCTGTAATTAGACCGAATTTATGCATGAATTCCATTAGTTTGGGCGTATTTTGTTGGGCTTTTAAGTCCCAAACAGAAGCGGTGTGACATCCTGATTGGTAAGCTCCGTCCACGGTTGGTGAGATAACAGTTGCAGCCATCGATTCTAATTCTTGAACTGTCATTAGACCTGTGGTGTCCTGTGAGCCTACGATGTTGACTTTAACTCTAACGTCGGATCCAGCGTGCAGAACTTTTCCATCAGCAATGCCTAATGCATTTGCATTGAATATTTTTTCAACAGCGGTTAGGCCCTGGTTTTTGTGCGAAATCTCTTGGGATGGAGCGAATACTGACTTCATTTTCAAGCCAAGTGTGTCACTTGCAAAACTTTGCAATTTCTTACCAAAAACAATGCCGTAGGCGCCGCCAGCTTTAATAAACTCCAATTTTTGCGGTGTAAAGGAAGAGGTGGCATCAACAAGTTCCTCCTTGCCTAACGCGTCATACATTTTTTTGTCTTTAGTATTTATCTTAAAGACCGTACCAGTATCCACAGAGAATCTTTGTTCTAATATCGGGTTGCCATCATTGTTAAGGATTGGATTGCCGTCAGAATCTAATTTTTTAACCCAATTTTTTAAATCAATGCCGATGCCGCCAGTCACACCTAAAGCAGTTTGGAAAATTGGTGAAATTCCATTGGTGCCGCCCACGATTGGTGCGATATTAACGAAGGGTATATATGGGCTAGCTTGCTTTCCGGTCCACAACGCAACATTGTTCACGCCAGACATTCTGGATGAACCTACCCCCATCGTTCCTTTCTCAGCAATTAGCATAACTTGTTTGTCAGGATGTTGTGCCTGAAGGGCTCTTATCTCTTGTTGAGCCTTTTCAGATATCATCGACTTACCATGCAATTCTCGGTCCGATCTGGAATGGGCTTGGTTCCCGGGAGATAATAAATCAGTTGAAATATCTCCTTCAGCTGCTACGTAAGTGACGATTTGAATCTCATCGTCAATGTCGGGTAAATTTGTGAAAAATTCTGCTTTTGCGTAACTCTCTAGAACATCTTTCGCGGTAGTATTGCCTGCATTGTAACTTTGTCTTAGGCGATCTAAGTCCGCTTCATATAAAAAGACTTGGGTTTTTAAAACTTCCGATGCCTTACGTGCGATCGTTTCATCATTTCCTAATGCCAAATCTAAAAGTACATCGACAGATGGGCCACCTTTCATGTGTGATAACAATTCAAATGCAAGGGTTTCTGGAAGTTCCCGTACTTTAGCGTTACCAAGTATAATTTTTTTTAGAAAGCTAGCTTTTTCTCCTGCCGCACTCGTAGTTCCAGGTATGGTGTTGTAGATAAAAAACTCTAAGCATGCTTTATGTTGGGTGCTTCCCTCATCTTCTATGTGGGATATTATTTCCTTTATAAGAGCCGCATCTTCAATGGGCTTAGGGTTAAGACCCTGTTGTCGCCTTGTTTCAATTTCATCTAAATAATCACTATACACGCTCATTTGTATCTCTAACAGCTATGGAATAAATGGAGCGCCGATTATAACCCAGAAACGATGCTAAAATCGAGTAGTAAGTGGCATAAATTGCTCCAGAATTGAATTTATCTGAAAAACTGAAAAAAAGGGTTAATTTCCCAGTGCTGGAGGCTCATTTTTGTCGTTGAGCAATAAAACATTTACTGTCTTTCGCCAATCTTTTTGAAGTCTCTTTGACAAGACCCTATGTAGGTGCAATGAATGGTCTTCCTCTTAAAAATGCCGGGAATGAAGATACATGGAGAAGATCGTCTTTTTATAC
>CACHDV010000077.1 GCA_902578675.1 uncultured Alphaproteobacteria bacterium | reverse complement strand
GGGGGCTTGCTGGCCGCCTTAGGAAATTTCTTAAGCGTTTACGCCGAATCCTACCCTGAATTTTTGATCGCACGGTTTCTCTCAGGAGCCGGGGCCGGAATGGTCGTTACAACTGGAACTGTGGTTCTTGCGGATATTACTACTCCAGCACGAAGGGGCCGAGTAATTGCAATTTACCAGGGCACGTTCATATTTGCGGTAGGAATCGGACCTCTTCCCGGTGGTCTACTAGCACACCACCATGGTCTTTTAGCACCATTTTGGTTTTGCGGCTTCGCTAGCTTGGTTGCGGGGCTCCTCGCATTATTTGCTGTACCCGAGACACGACACCTTGCACAATCAAAAATCATCACCGGCACAAAGCTGCCCCCACTTGCAGTTCAATTGAAAATGCTTTGGAAAAATATTGGCTTTGTCCTTGTTAGTGGTGTTGCTCTGTCCCATGCTTTGACGAGGACAGGCGGCCTCTTCAACATCATTCCGATTATTGGGAGCTTTCGAATAAAGCTACCCTATGATGAGATTGGGATCGCGTTGGCTATTGGTAGCTTGTTAGGATTATGCGCTGTCTATCCAGCAGGTATGGCAGTCGATCGCTGGGGCCGAAAGGCAGTTATCGTTCCATTTACAATTATAACAGGCGCGTCATTCTTACTTTTTGCCTTTGCTGATACGTTTCTTTTTTTCGCAACAGCCAATGCGCTTTGGGGTATCGCATCAGGTATTGGAGGGTCTGCCCCGGCAGCGTATGCCGCAGACTCAGCCCCCCCAGGGATGAACGCATCCGCTATGAGCCTATTTAGAATGCTGGGTGATATAGGTTATGTTATTGGTCCCATTCTAATGGGAGTCATAGTAGATATACATGGAGCAAATACCGCTTTATTCCTGGCTACATTCATTTTATTTTTAATAGGTATTGCTTTCGCACGCTTCGCCCCTGAGTCTTATAAGCCAGGGATGTGACTCTAGTTTAAAATTTAACTTGGGCATGTGTACAAAAGATCTTATCCTAAGAGCTGTAATTGGGGGGGAATATGCTTGATTTAAATGACAAAAAAATTTCTGGATCGGCAATAAAACTAAACAGCGCTGATAATGTTGCTGTGGCGTTAAGTGAGATAAAAGCAGGCACAAACCTACTTGGGACAAATATCACGACGCGAGAAATCGTCCCGCCAGGCTACAAAGTTGCAATCTGTGATATATCTCAAGGTGACCCAATAAAAAAGTATGACGTCACTGTTGGTTTTGCAAAATCCGATATAGTAGCCGGGACTATGCTTCATAATCATAACATTGAATTTAGAGAATTTGATCGTGATTACGCTTATGCCAAGCATTACCAACCAGTTGAAAAATTCCCCGAAGATCGCAGAGCAACGTTTCAAGGATACAAGAGAGCTGATGGCCGCGCGGGAACAAGAAATTTCATTTCAATAGTGTCAACTGTGAACTGCTCTGCCACGGTAGTTCACGCCATAGCAGATCATTTTAACGAAGAACGACTATCCCAATATCCTAATGTAGACGGCGTAGCGGCATTTAGCCATAACACGGGATGTGGAATGGAACTGACGGGAGAACCTATGAATCTCCTTCACAGAACCTTAGCAGGATATATAAAGCACCCAAATGTAGCCGCCAGTTTAGTTGTTGGGCTAGGTTGTGAAAGATGTCAGGTTGGTGGGCTATTTGAAACGCAGAAATTGCAGCCTGACGAAACTTTACGCACGCTTGTAATGCAAGCGGCAGGAGGGACACGACAAACTATATCAAGAGGAATTTCCATAATAGAAGAACTCCTTGAAATAGCGAACCAATTCAAAAGGGAGACGGTATCGGCAAGTCATATCGTGGTTGGCCTCCAATGTGGCGGATCTGATAGTTTTTCCTCAATAACGGCTAACCCGTCACTTGGAAATGCTATCGACATTCTGTCAAAACATGGAGGCACAGGTATTCTATCAGAAACACCCGAAATTTATGGTGTTGAACACACACTTACAGCAAGGGCCGCATCTATAGATGTGGGCAAACGGCTCATTGAGAGAATACGTTGGTGGAAAGATGAATATGCAGTCGGACGCGATGTGCAGATAAATGGCACAGTTAGCCCAGGAAACCAGCACGGAGGTCTTGCTAATATCCTAGAGAAGTCGCTTGGCGCTTCGATGAAGGGAGGGACTGGACCATTAATGGAAGTCTACAAATACGCAGAGCGTGTCGAAGCCGATGGCTTTGTATTTATGGATACACCAGGTTTTGATCCTGTCTCAGCAACTGGGCAGATAGCTGGTGGAGCGAATATGATAGCGTTCACCACCGGGCGCGGTTCGTGTTTTGGAGCCAAACCCAGTCCATCGATAAAATTAGCTACCAACACCGCAATGTTTGAGCGCCTCGAAGAAGACATGGATATTAACTGTGGAGCAATTCTTGACGGCGATGTCGACATGGAAGGCATGGGACAGCGAATTTTTGATTACTTTCTCAAGATCGCCTCTGGCGAGAAAACTAAGAGTGAAAAACTGAATTTAGGCAGACACGAGTTTATTCCTTGGAATATTGGGATTACAGGCTAATTGATTTTTATTCTAAGTTTATTGCCTCATATTCTTTCCGGATGGGTCGTAGGCTGGCTTTAGGCTAGCTTGTGCCGCATATTTTTCACCCGCTATCTCGACTTCATATCGCGAGCTAAGGAGTTCACCGTCCGTTTCACCAGGTTCAATAGGGATATAGCCAAGGGCAACAGAGCCTTTCAAAAAATGACCATAATTTCCGGATGTAATCCTACCAACACGCTTTCCATCTCTATATAAAGGCTCGTTATGATAGACTAAGGGTTTTGGGTCATTTAACACAAACTGGACAAGTTTTTGGGTTAGCCCCTGTTCTTTTTTCCTTAAAACTGCCGATCTGCCTAAAAACTCTCCAAATTTGCTTTGAGCTTTATCAATTTTTACCGCAAATCCCAATCCAGCTTCCAAAACGTGATCCTCGTCTGTAATATCGTGGCCAAAGTGCCTAAAAGCTTTTTCTAAGCGGCAAGAATCAAGCACATGCATACCACACAGCTTAGGCCTCACAGAAGCATCCAGACCTATAATTTTTTCGAATATATAAGCTGCCATTTCAGTTGGGATATACAATTCCCAACCTAGTTCGCCCACGTAACTAATTCTGTGCGCTCTCGCTAAAGCCATGCCAACTTCAATTTCCCTTGCTGTGCCAAAAGGAAACTCTGTATTGGAGAAATCGGCAGTGCTTATTTTTTGCATAATATCTCGAGCCGTAGGACCCATAATGGAGAACACAGCTTCACTGCCGGTAATATCTGTGGCAATACAGTGGGCACCTTCCGGTATGTTCTTTTTTAACCATATTAAATCTCTAGTGGCTGAGGCGGCAGATGTTACAATTAGAAAAACCGTTTCAGTTAGTCGCGTGACCGTCAGGTCTGCCTCTATACCACCACTATTATTTAGCCACTGACCATAAATGACTCGGCCAGGTTCCACATCCACATCGTTAGCCATTATTCGCTGCAAAACCGCTTGAGCATCCTTCCCCTCTAAACGAAATTTCGCAAACGAGCTCATGTCAAAAAAACCTGCTTTTTGTCGCACTGCAAGGTGCTCTTGAGCCGCAAAATCAAACCAATTCTGCCGTCCCCATGAATATTTATACTCTGGGGTGTTGCCTTCGCTGACAAGCTCTGCGGGGAGAAACCAATTTGCCCGTTCCCAACCCGCAACTTCTCCGAAACACGCTCCCCTTTCTAATAGGTTCTGATGAATTGCACTTCTACGAATGCCACGAGCTGAAGCATATTGACGGAATGGAAAGTGATCTGCATAGAGCAAGCCCAGGGTCTCTTTGGCTCTTTCAAAGAGGTAAGCTTTATTGTTCTGAAAGGGATGCATCCTTCTGATATCTACATCCCAAAGATCAAAGGGAGGTTCGCCAGCTTCCATCCATTCGGACAGAGCTTTGCCGGCTCCACCTGCAGATTGAATACCAATGGAGTTAAATCCGCATGCCAAGAAGAAATTCTTCAAATTCGCTGCTTCACCAAGTAAATATCTATTATCTGGTGTGAAACTTTCTGGTCCATTAAAAAATAACTGTATCCCTGATGTCTCTAATATTGGAAGACGTTTGACCGCTTTAGTTAGAATTGGTTCGAAGTGCTCAAAATCATCTGGCAACTGATCGAAGCAGAATTCATCGGGTATACCATTGTGACCCCATGGCTTTGCAATTGGCTCAAAGGCGCCTATTAAGAGTTTCCCTGCGTCCTCTTTGTAATACGTGCACTCGTCAGGAATTCTTAAAACTGGTAGATCGCTTTGCAAACCTCTTATTGGCTCAGTTACCGCGTAAAAATGCTCATTGGCGTGTAGCGGAATATCAACCCCGGCCATTTTACCCACTTCGCGACCCCACATACCGGCGCAATTTACAACATATTCTGACTTGATTTTTCCTTGAGGCGTTTCAACACCTGCCACCCTGCCATTCTCGATGTCTATATCCGTCACCTTTGTATTTTCAAAAAAAGACACCCCATTCAGACGAGCGCCCTTAGCCAACGCCAAAGCGATATTCGAAGGATCGGCTTGCCCGTCACTTGGAAGAAAAATGCCCCCTACAGCATCGTCGACAAATAACAGTGGGTAGCGTTTTTTAATCTCATGGTTAGAAAGTATCTCGGTTTCAAGACCAAAGTTTCTTGCCATCGATGCTCCGCGAAGAAGTTCTTCAAAACGCTCCTCTGTCAAAGCCAGGGATAAGGAACCATTTCTCTTATAACCCGTAGCAATTCCCGTTTCACTCTCCAAATTATTGTAGAGCTCAGTCGAATACATTGCTAACTTGGTCATATTAAGAGTAGCGCGAAGTTGGCCAATTAGACCAGCAGCGTGCCAAGTCGTCCCACTCGTAAGCTGTTTTCGCTCTAACAGAACAATATCCTGCCACCCCAATTTGCTAAGGTGGTAGGCGACAGAGCATCCTATTACCCCTCCTCCGATAATGACGACTTTTGCTTGTTTGGGCAGATGATCCATTTTTTTCCTATGAATTGAAATTTTTAATCCCTACACCAACTCAGACAGGATTAGGTTCAAGCTGTTTGCAACTTGGTTCTATTTTTTCGAAACCTAATAAAAAGGCTACT
>CACHDV010000076.1 GCA_902578675.1 uncultured Alphaproteobacteria bacterium | reverse complement strand
AAATGTGTCTTGATGGCGCTGTGGCTTACGGCTATGGCGGTCACGGAGCCCACGCTCAATACATGAAAGTCCCTGCGCATTCAGTTGTTAAATTAGACAACAAACTATCTTTTCCTAGCGGGGCCGCTATAGCCTGTGGCACTGGCACTGCTTATGGTGCGTTAAAACGGGCTAGTGTAGTAGGTGATGAAACCATTGCTATATTCGGCCAAGGACCAGTCGGGTTATCTGCTACCCTCTTAGCTGTAGCCATGGGGGCAAGGGTAATTGCAGTAGAACCCTCATCGGAACGCAGACAAATGGCACTAGACTGGGGTGCTGAAGTCGCAATTGATCCTAGCTCGGATGATCCAGTTTCAGCTATTAAAGACTTATCACACGGTGAAGGTGCAGATAAAACGTTTGACTGCACTTCTTCGATAGATGCACGCAGAGCCGCGGTTCAATCAACCCGCATATGGGGAACATCCTGCATGGTTGGTGTTGGTGGAGATCTACATATCGACGCGATGAACGACCTAATTTTCCGTCAACTGAATATCATCGGGCACTGGACTTTTTCTAAGGTCCTTCTGTCTGATTGCGCACGATTTATAGCAGATAGAAATATCAATCTAGATGATATATTTACTCATGAATGGTCAATAGCTGATGCTGAGAAAGCATATGAGTTATTTGACAATGGTAAAACGGGTAAAGGCGTTTTTACCTCTTTCGACATATAGAAATAGTTGGGTCAATAGTAATAATGAAAACAGTTTGTGTCATTGGTGCCACCGGCCTGGTAGGCTCCCATATAGTGAAGGCTGCCCTTCGTAAAGGCTACCGTGTTAACGGAACAATGCGAGATATTAATGATCAAGAAAGCACCCATTACCTCAAAAAATTAAAAAATTCAGAAAACCTTACGCTCTTTAGTGCAGATATGAAAAACCCTAGTGAGTTAAATGAGCCACTCTGCAAGACAGACGCCGTCTTTATAGCTTCACTCATCCCTACATATTTTGGTAGTAATGGGAAGCCTGCCCGCGAGATGACAATCTCCGAAGGAAAAACAGAAATTATAAAGCCAACCGTGGACGGATGTTTGAATATATTAAACGCCGCTAGAAGAAATAAAGTGCACACGGTAGTTGTGTGTTCTTCCACCTCAAGTACAAACCCGGTCCCTTCACAGCCATTCAAGAATGAAGTTGAACACTGGTCAGATGAATTGGAACAATATAACTCCGGAAAATTTACTTCGGCTGCCAAGACGGTTATGGAAAAGGAAGCCATGAAGTATGCGAGCGCAAATAACATGCGACTTTCAATTATTCTTCCAACAGGATTATTCGGGGAAGCACTATTACCAAAACACTTAGAACATAATCCCTTTAAATGGTTAAAAAGCCTAATTGAGGGTGGAGCGCCACGACACGACGCGATCCCTAATAACTCTACCTCCATGATACATTTAGACGATTTAGCAAATTTGTTTCTTGCAGCATATGAAAACCCAAATGCATCTGGCCGTTACTTTGGGGTCTATGGGAGTTTTCATTGGAAAGATATTTACGAGGAATGCGCAAAACTTATTCCTTATATGATTAACCCTTCCCCATTAACAGAACAACCATTACCAGCAACCACGTTTGACTTTTCTCGCCGGGACAGTCTGGGCGTCACCATAAGGGATTTTCCTACTCTATTAAAAGAAACGGTAGACTGGATAAAGAGCGAGCCATTTTCTAAAGAAGACATTTAATGCCTAAGAGATATTGCGAGTATCAAAAATGCTGACCATTCCGACTTTTGTTTTGGATGATTATAGTGCTCTGTCACTTGCACGTTTCATATAAGGAATCGATGCATATTTTAGCTTTTTTTTTCGCGAGTAAAATCGAATCCTGATCCATCATTCGCGCAATTCTATCACGGTTTTCTTCAGAGTCTTTAAAGCCAGCCGTTGCACCAATTTGATACCACATGTAAGCGAGAGTTAAATTTTTTGGCACACCTTCTCCATCAACATAGATATGCCCGATGAAAGATGGAGCACCTAAATGACCGAGAGATGTTGCTGTGGTATACCAACTAATAGCCTCCAAAAATCTTTTATCAGAGTAGGCCTCGAGTCCTCTCGAGAAAGCCTCGTTGGCCTTTTCTGTATTTACTTCCCCAAACGCCAAAGAGCCAAAAAATGTTAATGCTAAAAGAAGACAGATGGTATCGCGTATTTTTTTCATAATATTACCAAAGAGCTTATTCAACTCGCTATCGAAATCATAAGTGGAAAACCTTGTGCCAAAACAGAAAAGTATTTCAGTGATATGGCTCTTTCATGAAAATATTAAAGATGCCAGTCTGGATACAAAAACCAAACGATTACAAGTATCCCTAAGCCAAGGTAAGAGATGGGCATAAATAAGTTCAGGCTTTCACTTTTTTTAAACCACCGCTCATACATACCAAGTAAGAGGTGACATGCCATTAGTATCAATACGATAGGTACCAGTGGATTATAGCTATTATCCAAAGCTAACTAGTCTCTCTTGCGCAACCAAAAAATCAGCGCTACCAGGAAAACAAAAACTACTAGTAAAATACCGATCCAAATCATAGGAATCATTTGCCGTTTTAGAGTATCTAATTTTTCTCAACCAGCCGTGCTTCCGTTTCTGCAAACTCCTTAATCGCCATTCTTTTATCAATCGGTAACGAATCAAATATCGTTTCGGCCTGTTGATAATCAGAATGGCTACCAGTATCAGCTGCCTTAAAGAGCCTTCGAGCGACACCCGCTGTACCAGAATTCTTGGTACTTTCAGCCAAAATTCTAAGGTATTGCCTTGTCTCATCATCAACGTCTGCCATGTATTACCTCCCAAGAGCCGCAGAAATAAACACGGTAGGAAAATATCTTTATCTAAGCAGGAAAACAACCCATCATTTTTCAAAAAATATTTTTTCAAAGAGGCCCTTTTCAGATCTTGTTTTTATTACTGAGGAAACAACAGTACGACGAAATCCTAATTTATATTAATTAGTCGCAAGAATTCTTGAATAACTGGCGAATACCATTTGGATAATATACTTTGCTAGAAGGATAAAAACCAACTGCGCTTTAAAAACTATGCTTCTACCACTCTCTTTTGGCCTACTCGCCGCATTTGGCTTTGCCGTAATGTTTGCCTTGGCAAAAGGGTTAGGTGATAACTTTTCTGGGCAGCAATTAGTATTTTTTAGGAGCCTAATAGCCCTTCTAATTTTTATGCCATTTTTTTTCAATAACCACGACCTTCTGCGGACCAACCGACCAAAAGTTCATATGCTGAGAGCAATTTTAGGACTCGGATCTATGGCCTGCCTTTTTGTGGCCGCCGCCAAGATACCTTTTACGATATTAACCCTTATAATTTTCACTATGCCATTATTCGTCTCACTTCTTTCTTTCCCAGTTTTGAAGGAACGCGTAGGTTTTTTAGGGTCGTTATCGGTAGTATTCGGTTTTATTGGAATAACTATAGCTGTAGATCCTTTTAATGAACCGCCCAATATTTACTTAGCCGTCGCACTATTAGGATCTTTTTTATATGGGTTGGCTGTTTTATCGATACGGCAATTGAGCAAGACAGAACCGTCAGGGACAATGTTTTTTTATTTTACTCTTTCTTGCACGTTGGGATCCGCTATCTTTCTACCCTTTGGTTGGACCTCCCCAAGTATAATCGATTTACTATTTTTGTGTGGGATGGGTGTCGCAGGTGGGCTTGGGCAATTTGCTATGATTAAAGCATACAAGTTGGCACCTGCAAATTTTGTTGCCCCCATAGAATATACTCAGTTCATCTGGGCAGTAATTTTTGGGTTTATTTTTTGGAACGAGATACCAACTTTGAATATCTATCTCGGCGGCGCAATTGTCATCATTTGCACTCTGCTTTTATCAAAAGCCAATCATAAAAGCACTTAGTTTAAAAGCTCTACATCCCCTCTATTAGCATCCATTGCTTGATCGTGGTTAGAGACTCCCTCATCTCTTTCCATGGTTTGTAGTCAGGGTCATTTATGAATGCTTCATATTTTTCTCTCGAAGGGAACTTTAGCATTACGATTCGTTCAGGTTGCCAGTCTCCCAAAAAGATTTCTGCAGCTCCACCCCGACAACAATATTCTCCACCATGTCGAGCAACGTATTGTGGGGCTGCTACTTTATACTTTTCATATTCGACAGGGTCGTGCACTTCCGCATCCAAGATCATGTAAACCGACATAGGTTCCTCCTTTAATAAAAGAATTTGATATCAAACTATTCACTCATCAAAATTGAGGCCACCGCCGAAGTTAACACCTCACATCCCAAAACAATATCTTCTTCGTGGCTATCTTCATCAAAATTATGGCTAATTCCTCTAATAGAGGGTATGAACAGCATACCACATGGAAGTTTTTCATGAATGACCATCGGGTCATGCCCTGCCGCACTCGGCATGGAACGCCATGCATTCGGTGTGATTACTTGAGCCGCTTTCGAAAGATGTTTTTGAAAACTCGAATCCATTTTTGAGGGTCGGATCACTTCTCTACCAGGGCGAACATCTACTTTGATTTCGGTTTTGTTCTCAATCTCGGAAACTATTTTTCGAACTTCTTTTTCCAGGGAATCTAAGATCCGCTCGTCTTGATCTCGAAACTGCAGGGTAAGTTCTGCAGCACCAGGTACGATAGAAGACGCACCAGGTTCCACAGTGGCATTTCCGATAGTCCAAACCGTCGTTTCATTTGCCAAAGATGGAAATTGGTTGTTTATTCTATAGGCCATTTCGAACATGGCTGTTGCTGCGTCTTTGCGACGCTTCATCGTTGTTGTTCCAGCATGGTTCTGTTCGCCTTTAAAACTTATAATAAACGCGCGTATTCCCACAATTGCGGTTACAATTCCAATTTTCTCATTGGCCTCTTCCAGATAACAACCCTGTTCAATATGTGCTTCAAGGTACCCTAAATACCTATTTTCCTCAATTTTGAGTCGAGGTGTATTATCTAAGCCTACTCTTTTCAACGCGTGCTCTAATTTCTCACCCTCTCGGCTTACAGCCAGTTTTTCTAAATCGGGATTTAAGGTTCCACACCAAGACCTGCTCCCTAAGCACGACAAAAAATTACTTTCCTCGTCTTGCCAAGAAACTACGTCCACTGACAACTGGCTTGTATTATCGTTTTCATGAAGGGCCCGCGCGACCTCCAAACCATAGA
>CACHDV010000075.1 GCA_902578675.1 uncultured Alphaproteobacteria bacterium | reverse complement strand
AAACAGGGAGATCTCTCTTACAAGCCCGATGCAGAAATCTCAGATATGAGAAGACTTCATGAACAATTATGAGTTTTCTCTAGATTGCTAACTTAACTTTGGAAGTCGCTCACAAAGCAGCCGGAAGAAGCCGTTTGCATTAGCCTCGTTGATCACTGTTGCATTTGCCTTGCGTCCAGTGACTCCCCACCAGTCGACAACTGTTGCGCCACGTGTAAGGCAAGAATTAACCTCTATTTCAACATTACAGGCTTTACCCGAAAATAGACTTGGCGCTATTAGCCAAGCGATTACTGTTGGGTCATGTAATGGTGCGCCATCCTCGCCATATTTCTTGGAGTTATATCTCCCATAAAATGATAACATGTTGGCAAGCGCTATAGACGCAGAATTATTTAAAGCTTTGATGCACTCTATGCGTTTTTTATTGGCGAGCACTTTATGAGTTACATCTAGCGGGAACATTGTGATGGGAACTCCGCTTTTGAATACAATCTCTGCGGCTTCTGGGTCGGCAAATATATTGAATTCGGCAGAAGGCGTGACGTTCCCTTGTATAAAGTATCCGCCGCCCATCATAGCTATCTCAGTTATCCGAGTTTTTATGCTGGGTTTTTTTGTTAAAGCTAATGCCACATTAGTCAACGGGCCTATTGGGCACAATGTTATGCTATTGGGAGGATGATCTTCTATTGTGTCTATAAGAAAGTCGATTGCATCTTTTTCTTGCAAAGGAGTTACGGGATCAAAAACTTCTATTCCATCGAGACCACTATCCCCATGCGCGTGTTCGGCAGTAACTTGCGGGCCATTAAGTGGCTTTTTAGCGCCGGCGTAAACTTTTGTTTCTGGTTTTCCAGCTAAGTCACAGATCATCCGAGCATTTCTACATGTTAGATCTAATGGAACGTTCCCCGCCACGACGGTTAGGCCAACAACTTCTAGTTCATGACTTGCAAGTGCCAACATAATTGCAACTGCATCATCTTGTCCGGGGTCAGTATCAATAATAATCTTTTTTTTCATATAACAAACATATCTTTGCGACAAAACGATGGGATGTTTTTCAGATCTAAACTAAAAAATAGTTACCTAATCGCGTTAAATTAAGTCCTGTCAATTAATCCATCTATATTCGCTTTGTCTGTTCCCTTAAGATAAATCCCACCTTGTATATCTGCTATTTCTTTATGTATTCGCAAAGCTTCTGGAGCCATTGTTGATGAAGGGATTGGCTCGTATTCAAAGTTCTTATAATCATCTCGCCCTCGAACTAGTGTTGCAAAGTCGCGGTCGGTCCGGGTCTGCTTTGCCTTCGGTGTAATGTACCGTAGCGCTAATGCAACTCGGCGATTTTCTGTTACATTAGCCGGAGAAGCATGCCACATAAATAGATGGTGAATAGATGCTTGTCCCGGTTCCATTTCCACCCATACTGCTTTTTCTTCATTTATTTTTTCAGAAATAGTTTGTCCTCTGGTGAGCATATTTTTCTCTCCCCAGGTATCGTGATGGGCAACTGTACCAGTAGTTTGGCTTCCAGGAAGCATTTGCATACACCCGTTGGCTCGAGTTACTGGTGTCAATGCTATCCAAACTGTTAAAATATTATCGGTTTCGAGCCCCCAGTGAGCCGAGTCCTGATGCCAAGAAATAAATTTTTGGTCGCCAGGTTCTTTTGGATATAAGTGGCTTGTCCAAACCATAATATCCGGACCAATTAAGTCCTCTACTATGTCTAAAATACCGTCATTTCGCATTAACTCATTTATCCATGGGAAAACTAAATGGCATTTATACCGGAATTGATCCTTTACGGGGCCACCGGTAGCAGCTTCATAATTTTCAAGTAGAGCTAGATACTCCGATGCTTTTGAAGGCGTCATAATAGTCTTTGGAAATAATAGCCCGTCTTTACGGTAGCGCGATATTTCCTCTTTTGTGAGCGTTAGGGACATTCCAGTTTCCCCCGTGTTGTATGCTGTAAATTAAGTGATCGAAGTTTTAAAAATTTGAACAAGTTGTTCTATCCAACGACATTATTGACGTGCTTTCAGTCTACAATAACTAATATTTTAAGTAATAATAAAATACTACCCACGCCTTAAATAATTATTATGGTGATTGAAATCTGCATTGTTGAAGGGTTAAAAAGGAAGAAGTTACTAACTTATAAACAACGATATAAATAACCAAGGTTTCTCGAATAGAATCAATTCTCCACAACCATTTTATTTTGTGATTTGGTTATAATGATGGCTCTTTTTAGAGCTACAAATAACAAAGTAAATATTAAGATTGGTAGTACCTGTGAAAGATAATGCAAAACGTCTCGTTTTTTTTGAAGACTGGATGGATACATCCGCAGCAATGACAGTATTTGAAACTGTAGAAGATATTCAAGTGCAAAAGCTTCATTACGACGCCAGAACTGAAGAGAATGATGTTGCGATGTCCCGAACACACGGATATCAGGTTCAGCCAAGAACGGAACTCCAAATTCCTTGGTTCCCCGATAGCGATTTGATTGGAAGAGCACCAAATTTAGTCGCTGTTTCCTCAGCAGGTGCTGGTTTCGACTATATTGACGTTGCAGCGCTAACTAAGGCAGGAATTGCTGTGGTCAATCAAACAGGAACAAATAAAGAGTCTGTCGCTGAGCATGCACTAGGAATGATGTTAACCGTTTCGAAGAAGATGATACAGGCTGATCGACGAATTAGAAGAGAGCACAATGTTGATCGTTGGGAATTGATCGGCACAGAAATGTTAGGTAAGAAATTGGGAGTAGTTGGCATTGGTCAGATAGGCAGTCGGACCGCCGAATTGTGTAAATTAGCTTTTAAAATGGATATTGTTGCCTATGACCCATACCTTACCGAGGAAGAAATAAATCAGCGCGGCGCAAAAAAAGTTGATTTTAATACTTTATTGGCAGAGTCAGATTTTATAACCGTCCATTGCCCTAGAACCGATGAAACACTGGGGATGTTTGGCGCTAAAGAATTCAAAGCTATGAAGAATAATGCGGTATTTGTAATAACCGCACGTGGAGGTATCGTGAACGAACCCGAACTTGCTGTCGCACTTGCGAACAATGACATTCTTGGTGCAGGGGTGGACGTGTTTTGGGAAGAACCGACGAGTCCAGACAATTGTCTAATGGGACTCGATAATATTCTTGTCACTCCCCATCATGCTGGCATAACGATCGAAGCAAATAAAAATATGGCTGTGGGGGCAGCCGAGCAATGGATTACGTTGCTTAGGGGAGGTGTTCCACCTAGGCTAGTTAATCCAGATGTTTGGCCGGATTACCAAGATAGGTTTGAAGGAATTATGGGGTTTCGACCTTCCGATTTATAGTAAAACTTAATATCTAAACTCGCGACTGGCATAAAATTCTAATAACTTAAAAAATGTCTTATGAGTAAGCGCCTCGGATAGATCAAATGATTATCTCTTGCATGAAAACCTGTGCGTAATAGAGTTACTGCATCTGTTCAGCAATATAAATCGTGAAATAAACGAGAGTTTTAAGTGCTAGGTGAAAAATGGAAAATTGGGGTAGACGTTGGAGGTACCTTCACGGATTTTACTCTATTAAATAAGAATACCGGAGAGCTGAAATTTCATAAAGTTCCCTCTACACCGGAAGACCCTTCTCAAGCTGTTGATAGAGGATTATCAGAGCTTACTAAACTCTATAATGTAAATGCTTTTGAAATTGAATACTTTGGGCATGGTACGACCGTTGCATTAAATATGTTGCTTGAAAGGCGTGCACCTACAATTGGCTTGCTTACCACCAAGGGGTTTCGGGATGTCATCGAAATTGGTCGCCAAACCCGGCCACATCTTTACGATTATACGTTAAAGAGGCCGCCTCCGCTTGCTAGGCGGGTGGATAGAAAAGAAATCACTGAACGTATTACAGCAGATGGATCTATATTAACGCCTATTAATTTGGAAGAAGTCGAGTTTGCGGTATGCCAATTAAAAAATAGAGGTATCAAAGCGGTCGCTATTTGTTTTTTACACGGGTATCTAAATCCTGATCATGAAATGTTAGCTGGTGAGGTAGTGCGACGACTGATGCCAGATGCCTTTGTAAGCCTTTCATGCGAGGTGCTGCCAGAATTTAGAGAATATGAGAGAGCATCTACGACCGCAGTAAATGCCTATGTAGGTCCGAGAATGCAAGATTATTTAGGCCGTTTAGAACAAAAGCTTGTTCGAAATAACATTATGACCTCGCCGCATATCATGCACTCTAACGGGGGAATGTTGACTGTAAAGACCGCAGCCAGGTTGCCAGTACGCACTTGTTTATCTGGTCCGGCAGCTGGAGTGGTAGGTGCGGCTACCATTGCTTCATCTGCGGGATATAATAATATTTTAGCATTTGATGTAGGCGGTACGAGTACCGATGTTTCACTAGTTTTAGGTGGCCAGCCGTTGTTTACATCCGAACGAACAGTGGCTGGATATCCTGTAAAGTCGCCAGCAATTGATGTGTCAGCTATTGGTGCAGGAGGCGGCAGTATCGCTTGGATAGATGATGGTGGGGCATTGAAAGTGGGACCACATAGCGCTGGAGCGTCTCCGGGGCCCGTTGCTTATGGGTTGGGGGGTGAACATATCACTCTGACAGACGCAAATTTAATTTTAGGCCGTCTTAATCCTAGCACTTTACTTGCCGGTGATATCGCTTTGGATTTAGACAAAGCCTATGTTGAAATGAAAAGACAGATCTCAACTCCCTTAGGTCTTAGTGTTGAGGCCGCGGCAACCGGTATTATTAAGATAGCCTCCTCAGGAATAGCGAGAGCTATTCGAGGAGTGGCCTCTGCTAAGGGAAATAGTCCATCAGAGTTTTCTCTTTTTGCCTATGGTGGGGCCGGACCTTTATGTGCGGCAGATGTGAATGAAGAAGTTGGTTGTCCAAGGATAATAATACCTCCCGCGCCTGGAACCTTATGCGCACGTGGCATTCTTTTATCCGATCTATCCTTCGATTTTGTCAGAAGCTTGCTCGTTCTTGCGGAGGTGGATGGGTGGGAGGTTGTAATGGATAATCTTAAAGCACTTAAGGAACAGGCCAACAAACTTTTCATTGGTGATGAGGTTTTACCGAATGCTAGGTCATTCAAATATTATTTAGAAGCTCGTTATAAGGGCCAGAGTTATGAATTGCGTATTGCGTTGCCGGGCCAAATAAACTCTGGTTCCTTAGTTGAATTTATTGTTGCTTTCCACGCTGAGCACAAAAAAGAGTTTGGTTATGAGCTAGTAGAAAGACCCATAGAAATTGTTAATCTCCGTTTAGAGGCGATGGGAAAAACCTCTAAACCGATTACAGAAAAAGCAACGCAAAACAAAACTGAACTTAAA
>CACHDV010000074.1 GCA_902578675.1 uncultured Alphaproteobacteria bacterium | reverse complement strand
CTTTGAGGCGGATGCTTACGCCCGTTGGACTGGAAATCGTCTGCCCACTGAAGCTGAATGGGAACACGCGGCGAGGACAAAAAAGATTGAAGGCAACTTTGTGGAAAGCGAGGCCTATGAACCGTGTTCAACACAAACAAATGGCCTCTCTCAGTTGTATGGAGACGTTTGGGAATGGACAACAAGCCCATATGTACCATATCCCGGTTTTAAGACCGCTGAAGGGGCGGTTGGCGAGTATAATGGTAAGTTTATGTCAGGCCAAATGGTGCTTCGGGGTGGTTCTTGTGTCACACCTCAGAACCATATCAGGTGTACATACAGAAACTTCTTTTACCCTCAGGACCGTTGGCAATTTAGTGGCTTCAGATTAGCAAAAGATGCTGAAACACAGATGAATAAAACCTCTTAATTGAAAAAAATATGGAAACTTCAGAAGCAAAAACTTTTCTAGACGACGTTATTGGCGGCCTTTCCTCTGCGCAGAAACAATTGAGTCCCAAATACTTTTACGACGAGTTCGGTGCAGAGATTTTCGAGCGTATTTGCACCACACCAGAATATTATCCAACCCGAACTGAAACAATGATCCTCAAAAACAATGTGGCCAAAATTGCACAGAGAATAGGCCCCAATGCTGCTTTAATTGAATATGGGTCGGGTGCACTTGAAAAAGTAAGAATAATCCTTGAAGCGCTTGAAAAACCTAATGCTCTAGTACCTCTTGACATTTCGAAAGAACAACTCAAGGTAGCGGCTGAAAAAATTAAATCTAAATTCCCTCACCTGAATGTTTTACCTATAAGTGGAGACTTTACTAAACCCGTTAAACTCCCCAAAGCATTACTGAATGCAGAAAAAAAAGTAGCATTTTTCCCTGGTTCAACCATAGGAAACTTCGAGAAAGAAGGCGCTATTGATTTCCTTAAATCAGTCAGAGCCACAGTTGGGGAAAATGGATTGATGCTTATAGGTGTAGACCTGCAAAAAAATCGCGACACTATTTTAAAGGCATATAACGATAAAGCGGGCGTCACTTCCGAATTCAATAAAAATATTTTAATACGAATAAATAGAGAGCTTGGTGGGAACTTTAATCTAAACGAGTTTGAGCATACAGCCATATATAACGAAGAACATCACCGCGTTGAAATGCATTTAAGGAGCCTTGCAGTTCAAACTGTCTGTATTTCGGGTATCAAGTTTAGCTTTGATTTAAATGAGACAATTCACACTGAGAATTGTTACAAATATACTCACAAAAGCTTTTCCCATTTGGTGGAAGCCGCTGGTTTTTTTCCTGCGGATTCCTGGACGGATTCTAATGGCCTATTCACCGTAGTATTGTTGACCAACAAATTAAAGCAAGGTTTTGAAAAAAACCTTTAATTGTTGCGCATCATAAAATTTATGACATCGTCACTATGAACAACATCTGCATACCTGCGACCAACGTCTCTCATTGTATCCTGATGCGGTCCCTCGTCGTGGTCACCAGAACAATCGTCAACCAACATAGTTCTAAAGCCGAATTGAAATGAGTCTACCGCCGACGCTCGCACACAACCACTGGTTACACACCCAGTGACAGCGATAGTATCGACTTTATGCTTTGTAAAAAAGGCTGAGCATGGCGTCATGAAGAACGCCGACGCCCCTTCTTTTTGAAAAACGTAATCATATTCATGGTCTGCAATCCTTGGATCAAGTTCAGCGGCCTCAGAGCCTTCAAATAATGTTTCCTTAATCGCACCTACTTTCCAATATGGCATAGAGGCAAGGTTTGGGTATGCAACAAAGCAACTCGCAACAGGGATATTTTTTTCTCGCGCAACGATTAATAGCCTTGCCGTGTTTTCAACCGCCTTATCAATGCGATCACTTCCGCCCATCGGAAAGCGTCCATCCGTAAAAGCCTTCTGAAAGTCTACCACCAAAATGCCAAGTCGCTCGCCAAATCCAACTTTATCTTCTCCGTATGACCTGTCGGAATAAATATCTTGCATCTTACCCTCTTTATTGTGATTGCTCATTAATACTATTCATTATTTTGATTTCTTGTCCATGATATTAATGTTTTACAAGCCGCTTTATAAGTGATGCCTAAAGAGGTAATAGTAGAAGTAGAACTTCTCAAGAGGTATGCATGATAGATTCGAATAGACTGTTGGACATGCTAGATAGCAATGGCTTAATAAAGCGCGGCGATAGCAGATTACCATCAGATCTGAATTCAGCATTACGACCAGATAAAATACTTTTAGAAAATGGTCTAATCGGCCAAGAGGCAATGACACAAGTGATTGCTGAATATTTGGAAATCACTGTAGCCCGGCCCTCTGAATTCCCTGACAAGGCAATTGAAGCAGGTGGTGCAAGCTACTCCTTTCTTCGTCAAAATAGAATACTTCCGCTCGCTGAAAATGATGATGAATTAACGATTGCAATGGCTGATCCATTTGATGAAACCAGTCTTCAATCATTGAAGCTTCTGATCAATAAAAACATTAAAGTCTGCATCGCAGAGAAACATCACGTTGATAGGGCCTTTGACCGATTGTACAAGAAAGATTTGATAAGAGAAGCTGAAACTACTTTAAATTTAAATAACGATCCTGCTCCTAGAAAAGAGAACGGTCCGGCGGATAAAATATTCGATGAATTAATCAACACAGCTATAAATAATGGTGCCTCTGATCTACATATAGAGGCCTTCGAAACAAGTCTAAAAACACGTTATCGGATTGATGGACAGCTTATAGAACTGGGAAACGCACCGCCAAAGTATATTTCTGATATGCTCATAAGCAGGATAAAAATCATTGGGAATTTAAATGTTGCCGAAAAACGACTGCCGCAAGACGGACGGGCCACAATTTCAGCAAATGGACGAGAAATTGACATGCGAATTTCGTCTGTCCCAACAATAAATGGAGAGAGCTTAGCACTTAGGCTTCTAGATCCTAGCAACAGCCCAAAAAATTTAAACGCACTCAATACAAGCAATGAAAATTTATCAAGGCTAAGAAAACTACTAGATAACCGAAGTGGCATGATATTGACTACTGGGCCAACAGGAAGTGGAAAAACAACCACGCTTTATGCAGTACTAAATGAGATAAATCAGCGTTCTCATAAAATAATTACGCTCGAAGACCCGATAGAGTACAGACTAGACAGCATAAATCAAATTCAGGTAAACCCATCAATCGGCCTTAATTTCTCAAATTTATTGAGATCTGTTCTTCGTCAAGATCCAGATATTATTATGGTCGGTGAAATAAGAGACTCTGAAACAGCGAGGCTAGCGATACAAGCCGCATTGACCGGACATCTAGTCATTTCCTCCCTGCACACAAATACTGCCCTGGGCGCCGTGACACGTTTAATCGATATGGGAATCGAGCCTTTTCTTATAAGTGCTGCCTTAAAAGGTGTGATAGGCCAACGCCTAATTAAAAAGTTATGCACTAGTTGCAGGAGCGAAAGAAAAGCTACGCCATCAGAGACAGTAGCTTTTGGCTTAACGGAAGGTGAAATTATTGCCAACTCACAAGGTTGCAGTAGGTGCCATCAGACTGGTTATAATGGAAGAGTAGCGATCATGGAAATACTAAGCTTAGATGATAGACTTCGCCAATATCTTCTAAAGAACGGTAATTTGGAAGGGTGTGATAAAGTTATCGACCACGTAAACCTAAAACCCTATGAAATAAAAGACAGCATAATTAGCCTGAAAACCAGTGGCGAAGAAATTACAAGCCAATTAAATGTTACTTAAATAAAGCAGACCTGATACCGATGAGATCAAGTGAAAGTGGACAGTTAATCTTATTTTTACAACAGCTGAATTTATTGCTCGAAGCAGGCGTATCTATAGAGAGAAGTTTTAGAAGTATTGGCAGAGATTCAACCTCAAAACTTTTTTCAAGCTTTTCCACTAAAGTAGCACAGGAACTGGAAAAAGGGAGCACCTTACCTGAAATTCTTGATCGCGAAGCAAAATTTTTCGATGCCTTTGATAAAGCGTTAATTAAGTCTTGCTGGCAAACCGGTAAACTTGCGGAGGGATTTAGTCAATTGTACGATCATCATAGGAGAAAGGGTGATCTATCTGAACAGATGAAAACGGCTTTTATATATCCTTGCATACTTGCCGTTTCGGCATTCGCCTCAACAATCTTTCTATTTGCTTTCGTTGTCCCTAGATTTGAAAGTATCGCAAGGCAGAATGACATTGAGCTTTCCCTAATTAGTAACTTTGTTTTCTCATTGGCCAATTTTTTGACACAATATGGCATGATTTTGGGAGGCTTTATTTTAATAGTTCTGTTACTAATTTTAAGCCCGGTAGGATTAACTTTCCGCCAAAAATTGCTTTTAAGCATGCCGATTTTGGGACCTATTACCAATTCAACTGAAGTAGGGAAATGGTGCCGCAGTTTAGCTTTATTATTAAGACATGATATTCCAATACAAGACGCGCTAAATTTATGTGCTGATCTTTATTCATTTAATAAAATGCGAGAACAAGGAAAAGCGTTGGCTGATCAAGTGGAAAAAGGCGTTAATTTAACAGATGCAATGGCTGAAACTGGTCTTTTCCCCGATGCTGCAATTCAGCTTTCACGTACGGGCGGAGATACAGGCAACTACGATATCATGTTAGATAAGGCAGCAGACTTCCTAACTGCAGATAATGCAACAAAAGTGAAATCAATCACGTCTTTAGTCGAACCCGCAGTGATACTTTTTGCTGGATGCGTTATCGCTTTAATTATTTTTGCTCTAATATCCGTTACAATGAGTTTGAACGCTAGCTTTATATGAGATGACCACAATGTGCTCTAGCAAAGACAAAATTCTTGAACCAGAAAAAACGGAGTCGGGCTTCACACTTCTGGAATTACTTGTCGTTCTTGTCATAATAGGCTTGCTGACAACAATCGCAGGACCACAAGTGATGAAAATGTTAGGTAATGCAAAAAGTGACGTAGCTCGCGTCCAGTTAGAAAATATAGGACTCTCGCTAGATTTATTTAACCTCGATGTTGGCCGCTATCCTAATGAAGAGGAAGGCTTGAAAATATTGATAGAACAACCAGAAGGTTTGGATCGCTGGAGTGGTCCTTACTTAAAATCCAACGAAGTGCCAAAAGATCCATGGGGAGGAGTTTATGTCTACACTACTCCTGGAATGAAAGGTAAACCTTACAGTCTAAAGAGCTACGGTGCTGACGGACTTCCCGGGGGAACTTCAGAGAACTCCGACATCATTCTGAAATGAAAAAGGATCATGGCTTTTCACTGCTGGAGAGCTTGGTAGGGCTTACAATTATAGCTGTTATTCTGTTGGCATTATTGCAAATCGGGCGTAATAGCGCCGCCCAGGTCAAAAGAGCGGAAGAAGCCACTATCGCTGCAAACTTAGCAAAAACCATTTTTAGTAGCGCTGGGGTTGAATATCCGCTTCAACCAGGGACCCAAAACGGCAAATTAAATTCTGATTGGTCTTGGGAGCTTATAATAACCGAACGATACCAGCCTAATACTACTCAATTAATATCAAAAACAGACTTACGACTCCTTGACCTAAAAACTCTAGTTT
>CACHDV010000073.1 GCA_902578675.1 uncultured Alphaproteobacteria bacterium | reverse complement strand
AAAAACATCGGAGTGACAACCTTCAATTCCAGTGCATTGAGGTCTACGGCATTAAAATATTCCTGTGACGCGCAATTAATCAATGCGCTACTTTTTGTTTCTTTTGCTTGCTCGTTCAGCTTTTTTGCGAGCGAACTTCCCCAATATTTATAGAGCGAACTAGCCTGCCCCACTTCAAGTTTACTCCCCATCTCTAATCTATAAGGTTCTATTGCGTCCAGAGGTCTCAAAAGTCCATATAGGCCAGAGAGAATTCTCAGTCTCGTCTGTGCAAATTCTAGATCTGAATCATCTAAAGATGTCGCGTCCAACCCCTGATACGTATCTCCGTCGAAAGCAAAAACGGCAGATTTTTTTTCCTGTGAACCGAATGCAGCAAAGCGATCAAAATTTAGCTTTGCTAGTTTATCACTCAGGCCCATTGTGTTTTTAAGTTCATCCACACTAAATTTCTGCATGTTGGAGACAAGCTCGTCGACATTTTTTGAAAAAAGAGGACGGCTCGACGCGACGCTAGAAATCGACTGCATGTTGAGTTTTTTAGCGGGGGATACAACGACCAACATTATTTTTCTCCTACTGTGCTCTTTCACCCAAAAATTAAAAAAGAAGCCCTCCATAAGCATTATACTACCCGAAGTTATAAATATGTAAAAGACCGCCTGATCAACACTATTTTTTAACATTACGCTCTTGCAACCAGCGTCTTACCAGCGCTATCGCGTCTCCTGGATATTTATCAATGACTTTCTCCAGCCTTTTACGTGCTTTTGGCGACTGCCGGATCATAATTTTAGTATCTTTGGCTAGCTTCATTGGTGCAGTAACAGCCCTTCAACAACATAATTTGAAATAATTGAAAGATTACTTTTCAATCCAAACTATTATACAGTTTTACATTACAGCTTAAAACTACCCGTATACATTTCTAAAATAGGTTATAAATAGTGTTTTCGTTTAATGAGTTGTGGAGTATTTAAATGAGAATTACCGGAGGCTGTTTTTGTAAAAAGATTCGATACTCGGCGACTATAGACCCTAAAACTGTTACAATTTGCCATTGCACAGACTGTCAAATTAACTCAGGGACCGCCTACGGGGTGGTGGTAGGCGTAATTAACGAAGAATTTATTCTGGAGGATGGTAAACTTACCTACTTTGAAAAGATTGCTGATAGTGGGGCGCGGAGAAGTCTTGCATTTTGTTCCACCTGCGGAACGAGAATCTACGCAAAACCAGCGGACGGAAAACCAGGACGTTTTGGCATCAGAGTTGGAACCGTGGATCAGCGAGAAAGCTTAATACCCAGACAACAGGCCTTTTTTAATTCGGCGCTAGATTGGGTAACCGATATAACAAATTTAAAGAAGATGTAGTCAAATTTTTTGAGAAAACTCCACCACATCTCGTGACCTAGTCACTTTGCCTTCCCAATGACGATCAAATTCTTTTATAAACTCCTTTATGGTATCAGAAGAAGCTATATTATTAGCGGTATTTGCATCGGGGAATTCGTAGAATGCTATGTGGACATTATCCTCTACCTCACTCCAGCCCCGCTTAGCGCTTAATGCTTTGAATGCTTTTACTGCGTCGGGTAAATGCTCATTCTGATACCAAGTGTCGAAACCTTCTCTGACCGATGGATCAACTTCTGCTCTGACAATTAAATACGCACTCATAGTTAATTCCTCACAATATCTCCTGGTAACACATTTATAAATTGGTTTGGCTTATCAGGCAATAATGCAACCTTTTCAAACCTCATCGAGCTCTTATTCGCTTAGTTGCTATATTTTAGCAAAATATATCCAGTATTTTTCGAGTGCAAAAGCTATGTGTTTTTTGCATCTCTGGGTTGCTTTAACAGCTCTTGGCATACAGCACCCCCAACATTACATATCTGATAATACTACCAAAAATATAAGGACAAAAAATGTACGAATATCAAAAAGACCCATTATATCAGTCACATGTACTCTCAATCGAAGAAATCGAGGAAGCACACCGCCGAGCCAAAAAACTTCAGTCCACGGCATTCGTAAACTCTATTCAAAATCTATTTGAAAGCAAAACTAAAACATCAGTAAGACCAGCTAGAAATATCCAAATGCCATTGCCATCGAGCAAAGGGTTTGCCTAATCACAAGCTTCAAACAAAACTGGGGTAATCTAATCTTGAAACGAGACAGTTAACCTGTCCCTGAACCAAAGAGAATGCCCCAACTTTTGTTTTTCTTAGTAATTACATACAGGGATTGATATGTATTGATAATGCTACCATCCCTTCTTAAACGTTTAAAGCTGATGCGGGTGTGGCATTTCTTTTTTGAGATGATCTCAGTGTCAACACTAAGCAGTTCAGTAGAGTGCCAACTATCTTCTTCTAAGCGACTTTGAAAATCATCTAGATATTTTCTCGCAGTCTCCCAGCACCTTGACTCTCCATCCAGCATTACTCGCGTGTGAGGGAAATGGAGATATCTTTCCAGTGAGGCTACACTCCGCTCATTCAATGCAGAAATGTAGCCTTTGACTACATTATTAGCTTTTTCGTCTATTTTATTGATCTTGTTAATTTTTTCCTCTCAAAAACTAGCTACTTCACTCTTCTCTATTTTTTCTCTTAATAAAATTCAAGATGCTCCACGAAAGGAAAAACATAACAATTGACACCGTAAGCAAAACAGGTGGCCACACGATCCAATCGTCAACTTTATATTCCGCTATCAACACCCAGATCATCATAAGACCTGTTGCACCAGACCCAAAAAGAAGAAAACTCAATAGTGCTTCAAGTATTTTTTTGTTCACGTTGTTCTCAATGGTATCAGATCTCTGTTGGTGTTTCTAAGCCACAAGAAAAGTGATCTTGTAAACTCTCTTTCTAAAACGAACATGGCACATGGTTTATTTGTGCGAACACACCGCTCTACTTGATAAAAAGGCTACCAAATTAAAAGTTGTTAACTGAATGCACCAGCAACGATTATGAACCTTTCCATTTGTTGCATCTTTGAGTGTTATTCAGGCGGAAGGATCTCTTGAACACAGATTTCATCGATTAAACTTTCTTTGTTGAGGTCTAAAAGGTGAGCCCTCTTCTCATCATTTGTAAGTTTAGAACCAATACCGTTTGTCATAATCATAACGAGTGATTTATCACTTTTATCTAGCCAATATGACCTTCTGATTAATTTATCTTCTTCATCTCTAACGAAAGGACTGTCCAACTCCGTTTCGAGATCAGGCTTATAAAAAGCCGACATAATACACCCTCACCTTGTTTATAAATGCCTTCACCATTCATATTATCAAACAATCTCATTAGAATAAAAGACTATTTATTACAGGCAACAAATGGACAAAAATTATGGAGCATGGCAAGAGCACAACCCGCGTTTTAAGGGCAGCTAAGGAATTAGGTTTAAGTATCGATATCTTAGAAATGCCATCATCAACTCGAACAGCAGATGACGCTGCTCAAGCATGTGGCTGCATTGCAGCTCAAATCATCAAGTCAATAGTTGTTATTAACACCGATACAAATGCGCTTATCCTTTTTTTAGTGTCTGGCTCGAATAATATTGATCTAACAGAAGCCTCTAACGTTTTAAATGCAAATTTGACTATGGCAAAACCCACGGACGTAAAAAACCGTACCGGTTTTGCAATTGGTGGGGTTTCACCTCTAGGACATCAAACTAAGCTTGAAACATATTTTGACTCAACTTTGTTACAGTATAATGAGGTCTGGGCTGCTGCTGGCCACCCAAATATAGTTTTTAAATGCGACTTTAATGAGTTGATCCGGGGTATCTCAGCTAAATGTCTTCCAATCTCTTGTTTTATAGAAAGAAAGTAAAAGGCGCTTTTATAGCTTCAGTTCCTGTTTTAAAGTAAATTCACTTTAGACTGTAAAGTTTAATTGGAATAACTATGGATCCAAAGCCTGATATTGTGATTAGAAATGGACTGATTGTTGACGGATCTGGCGGTAAAACCTTCGTGTCAGACCTGGCTATAACAGATGGTTTAATCACCCAAATTGGCGGTTTCATTCCTCAAGGCAAAGAAGAAATAGATGCTCTAGACCGCATTGTCACTCCTGGCTTTATAGATATACATACCCACTATGACGCCCAAGTCACCTGGGCCAATAGAATTGATCCTTCGTCTTGGAACGGAGTGACGACTGCTATGATCGGAAATTGCGGTGTCGGATTTGCACCATGTAAACCTAATCAACGAAATCAACTCGTCGAGCTAATGGAAGGCGTTGAAGACATTCCAGAACCTGTCTTAACAGAGGGACTTCCATGGACGTGGGAAACTTTTGATGAATATTTAGACACCATAGACGCAAAAAATTATGATTTAGATATTTTAACGCAGGTTCCACATGCGGCCTTACGTGTCTATGTCATGGGAGATCGGGGAGTAAACCGAGATGCGGCAACTTCAAAAGATCGAGAGGATATGGCTCAACTGGCTGCAAATGCAATCGGCTCAGGAGCGTTTGGCTTTTCAACCAGCCGAACGATTAACCATAGAACTGTTGCCGGCGAGTACACGCCAACACTAGGGGCGCCGGAAGAAGAGCTAATAGAAATAAGTCGGGCCGTCGGTAAAACCGGGAAAGGTTGGCTGCAGGTAATCTCAGATTTTGACAACCTTCAACAAGAAATGTTGTTGCTAAACAACATGGTTGATGTGTCGGGTCGGCCGATGACTATAACAATTTTACAACGAAATGATAGACCGGAATTATGGCGCGAAACGATGAAAGATATTTCGCGGGCGCACAAAGACGGAAAAAATATCTTTGGGCAAGTACTAACACGGCCGACAGGCGTTATGCTAAGCTTCGAGCTTTCCCTTAATCCATTTATGGCCTGTGATGCATGGAAAAGTATAGAAAAACTGCCTCATGACCAGAAAATACTCCACTTGAACTGTCCGTCGTTTCGCAAGAGAATGCTTACAGAACCTCAAGGGGAACATATAATGCGTTCGCGTATATTAAATTGGGCGAGTATTTTCCCCTTAAATGACCCACCTGATTACGAACCGCCACCTGAATGTTCCATCGCATCACAGGCATCTGCCAAGGGTGTTTCTCCAGAAGAACTAGCGTATGATTTTCTTTTGAAGGATAAGGGCAAGGGTATTCTCTATCGTCCATTATCCAACTACTCATACGGCAATCTCGACAGTGTCGCCGATATGCTCGAAAATCCAGGTACAATTATAGGATTGGGAGACGGAGGAGCTCACGTTGGGATATTAAGTGATGCAAGCGCGATAACATATATGCTTACCCATTGGACGCGAGATCGAACACGAGGTCGAAAATTTAGTTTGCCATGGGCGATTAAACGGTTGACCTCTGATAATGCCAATGTTCTCGGCCTAAACGATAGAGGTCTTCTGAGGGTTGGGAAAAAAGCCGATATAAATATTATTAATTATCAAGAGTTGCGCATCAACTATCCCGAAGTTCGCTACGACTTGCCAGCTGGCGGCCGCAGGATGGTGCAGACAATTGACGGGTACGATGCAACTATCTTATCTGGTAAAATTGTCAGATACATGGGGCAATCAACATTAAATTTACCTGGTCGCCTCGTCCGAAGTACCTAACAAGAAGCACTATTTTAAAGTCTATAAAATTGATAACTTATTCAAGTCAATTGGATGAAACTCAATATATAGATTAAACAGTCTATCAAAGTTAGTTCTTAGACCTACGTGTGGAATATTGTTATTTCTTCATAACAGTGCTTTTTATCTTAATGTCAAAGCTGGACATCTTCGTGAGAGAAATTCATAATCTCCGATGATATCATTGGGCTACTAACATCGCCCAACACG
>CACHDV010000072.1 GCA_902578675.1 uncultured Alphaproteobacteria bacterium | reverse complement strand
ACCGATAGCTGGTGTCCCGTATCGCATTGCCCAATCTATCTCAACAGGAACCCCGCTCTCTTTGAAACGCTGAGATAATGACTCTGATTGCGCTCGGGTATGAAATCTAAGTGGCGACTCATCCGAAGTTTCCAGCCAGATTTCCTTGTACGCTTTCGCTGATATCTTTGGCCGTACGTTTAGTATAATTAAATTTAGGATTATACTCCAAACGACCCGGTTCACTTCTATTACACGAGGGTCTGATAAAAATTCCTTTAAATATCGCCTTATACTCCAAAAATCTGTGCTATCAGGTGTGCCCAAGTTTAATAGTAGCACCCCAACTTTTTCTTTTGGAATATTTGGATGATCATCGGGGATATGAGATGAAGTTATGGGATCTTCTGTCATTTTTTGTTAAACACTGAGGAAATAAAAAACCGAAACTACAATTGCTGAGAGCCTGCACGCTGGAATCGCAGTGTTGTTTATTTTGGTGCAATAACCATAATCATTTGTCTGCCTTCGAGTTTTGGAAAAGCCTCTATTTTTGCCACATCTTCGGTATCGTCGCGAACTCTATTCAAAACATTGACACCCAATTCTTGGTGTGCCATTTCCCGGCCTCTAAAGCGCATAGTGACTTTGACTTTATCACCTTCGTCTAAAAATTTTTGCACGTTACGCATTTTCACCTGATAGTCGTGCTCATCAATATTAGGCCTGAGCTTAATTTCTTTTACCTCTATAATTTTCTGTTTCTTTTTAGCCTCATTTTTTTTCTTTTGGGCCTCATACTTAAACTTTCCATAGTCTAAAATTTTGCAAACTGGCGGATCTGTATTAGGTGAAACTTCGACTAAATCTAACCCTTGGGCATCTGCTTGTGCTATTGCATCAGCTGTTTTCATAACACCCAATTGTTCCCCATCCGGCGAAATACACCGCACTTCATCGTTGAGTATGTCCGTGTTTACACGTGGTCCGTGCTTCGCCGGTTGCTGGTTTAAAGGTTGTTTTGTTATCTAGAGCCTCCTATTTTTCGTTGCTACACCCAATCTTATACTAACTCGGTGGGGTTGCTTCTTTCAATAGTGTATTAACTGCATCGTCAAGCGCAAGTATTTCCTGCGATTTCCCACCTAAGCGCCTCACCGCTACCGTTTCATTTTCTTGTTCTTTTGTTCCCACAACCAGTATCACCGGTATTTTTGCGTTACTATGCTCGCGAATTTTGTAGTTTATTTTTTCATTTCTTACATCAACAGCCGCTCTCAAGCCAACTTTTTTACATTCTTCTAATACTTTGTAAGCATAATCATCGTTATCGCCTGTAATCGTAGCTATCACCGCCTGTACTGGGGCTAACCATATCGGGAATCTACCTGCATACTGCTCGATAAGTATACCAATCCAACGTTCCATAGATCCTAGTATTGCTCGGTGCAACATAACCGGTCGTTTTTTAGATCCGTCGGAAGCTATATAGTTAGCATCGAGGCGCTCAGGCAATACGAAATCTACCTGAAGGGTACCACACTGCCAATCTCTACCAATTGCGTCCCTGAGAACAAACTCCAGTTTGGGCCCATAGAAAGCACCCTCCCCAGGATTCAATGTAGTTTCTAACCCAGCAGCTTCGCAGGCATTCTTTAGCGCCTCTTCCGCCCTATCCCAAGTCACATCATCCCCTGCTCTTACACCTGGTCTATCCGAAAATTTGACACGAACATCTTCAAAACCGAAATCTTTATATATTTTTCTTAATAAATCGCAGAAGATAATACTTTCGGAGGTTATCTGATCCTCAGAACAAAAAATATGCGCATCATCTTGCGTGAATGCTCTAACTCTCATTATTCCATGCAGAGCACCAGATGGTTCGTTTCGGTGGCATGAGCCGAATTCGGCCATTCTGATAGGTAGATCTCTATAACTTTTTAGTCCTTGTTTATAAATTTGAACATGACCAGGGCAATTCATAGGCTTGAGCGCAAGAGTTCGATCGTCTTCACTATCAGCCGTGAACATATTTTCTCTAAATTTATCCCAATGACCCGACGCTTCCCATAGAGATCTATCGATCAATTGCGGTGTCTTTACCTCCTTGTAATTTCCATCCTCAAGTCTTCGGCGCACGTGCGCTTCGATTTCTCTGTATAATGACCAGCCCCGTGGGTGCCAAAATATCGAACCCACCGCCTCTTCTTGCATATGAAAAAGGTCCAGCTCTCTACCTAATCGACGATGATCGCGCTTTTCCGCTTCCTCTAACATATTTAGGTAGGCCTTTAACTTTTTTTCATCTGGCCAAGCTGTACCGTAAATTCGCTGCAGCATTGGGTTTGACGAGTCCCCGCGCCAGTAAGCGCCCGCCACGCTCATTAGTTTAAAAGCGTGGCCAACATGTTTTGTTGATGGTGCATGTGGGCCTCGGCATAAATCCAAAAAGTTGCCCTGTCTGTAGAAAGAAATTGGCTCATCGTCTGGGATACCCTCTATCAACTCGACTTTGAAGGGTTCTTTGATCTTCTCATAGTGCGACATCGCCTCATCACGAGCCCATACCTCTCTCTCGAATGGATCTCCTCTATCTATGATTTCATGCATTTTTGTTTCTATGGTCTCGAGATCGCCCTCCGTGAAAGGCCTTTCTCTATAAAAGTCATAATAAAAACCATTTTCTATTGCTGGACCAATTGTGACCTGAGTTTCCGGGTACAGTTCTGTTACCGCTTCCGCCATGACGTGTGCGCAATCATGCCTGATAAGGTCAAGAGCAACTGCATCCTTCCGCGTTATAATTACCACATTACAATCTTGTTCAATCCGGAAAGATAAGTCCCTTTCATTCCCATCCACTATCATCATCATTGCTGACTTTGCTAAGCCAGGCCCAATAGCAGAAGCTAATTCAAAACCATCTACGGACCCATCAAAACTGCGAATGCTACCATCCGGCAGGGTAATATTAGGCATCATTCTTACCTTTTTGTCTTTGTTTACTTTTATGAGTCACTATTATTTCGATATAAGACCTTCACGAAAGAGATATCACTTCGTTTTTGCTGCGAGTAAAATTCCAATTTACTGTTTCCTACCTGGTCAAAGGTTGTAGCACATAGCCATAATTTTTTTGGTATTTGTATCCAGTGTCTTCTCGGTTTTCAACCATCTAATTGAATCAGTGATGCAATAATTTTTAAGGTATTCTATTGTAAAACAGTTGAGACACAAATACTTTAGGAAATATGAGTGAACCTCGACTCAAGTCGATACTACAAATACAAGCAGCGGTTTTGGCAAGTTCCGAAAAAGGGATACCTACAACCGTCGTAAAGCGTGGAGACCCTGACGCAGGTATTATATTTGTTAAAGTATTCGGCGGCACCATCGGATGCGTCATATTTAACCAATTATATGACTTTCAGGAAGATCGCCTTTACTGGTCGAAACTTACAGGTGATAGCCCGGTTAAAGAGGCAGAAGCTGACAAACTAATTGAAAAACAAATAGGTTTTGATGAGGATATCTGGGTTCTAGAGGTGGAAGATAAACTCCTTAGGAATCCCCTCGATCCCGGTTAAGTTTCTTACTGCCTTAGTACGCTGACACTTAATACAAGCGGCGGCTAATATCTTCGGCGTTAATGACGCTCGCGACATTAGGGTAATTTATTTTTTTTAGACTTCAGATCATCCCACTGAGTGACCAATATACCACCAATAACCATGATAGCACCGAAAAATCGCTCCAGTGTTAAACCTTCATTAAAAATCAAAATCGCAGCAACAATACTAGCTATAGGTTGGCTATTATTTATCATCGCTGTTGGTTCAGAACCGATACGCTGAATGGCAAAATAAAAAAAGGGTATCGATACTGTCTGGAGCACTCCTACAAGCAAAAACCCTAACCAACCACCAATTTCATTCGGCAATCGCAGCTCATCAAGATACCAAGCCAAAATCCCAATTATTAAAGAGGCTATAGCAGATTGATAAAACACTATTACAAATGGATGCACGCCGGAAACTTTTCTCGCAACCCATATTATATTCACAGCACAAGCAATACCTGCCGAAACACCTATTACAACACCACGAAGGTCTATTTGATTTAAATCAACTCCCAACATTACAGCTAACCCGAGGAAAGCAACTGTTATCGATATTGTCTTTATCAAAGAAGGCCACTTTTTAGCAATCGCATGATTTAAAATAGCCACTACAGGAGGGTAAATGAAAAAAAGTAGTGCCGCCAAACTAATCGGTATGTACTTTGTAGAGCCTACATTTCCAAACGCCATATGAGAAAACAGGCATCCTAGAAAAAGCATAGAAACTAACAGGGTGCGCGGAAATTTGAGTGAAATCCCCATACAAATACAAACTGTTCCCATGGCAACAACAGATAATATTGACCTAAAAAAGGCTACTGAAAGTGGTGTTGTTCCCCCGTCAAAGGCAAGTCGCCCTAGTGCCACAGCTAATCCAAGCCCTAGAGAACATATAAGTGCAGAAAAAACACCAGTCAGTTTATATTGTTCAAACCCTGCTATATTTTTGAGGTATTGCAAAAAATTATAGTCCACAGTTAGATTTGTTTAGATAATTGGAAAAGAAAACCTGGTTTAATCTTTTTAAATTTGATTAACATAAACAATCGTAACTGAGTACTTTATTTAAAAAGAATTAAACCATGCCGCATTATAAACATATAATAGTAAAACCTATAGCGGGCGCCATTGGCGCTGACATTGAAAATGTTGATATTTCCAAATCGTTAAGTGATGATGAGCTTTCTGAAATAAGAACCGCTTTCCTCGACCATCTGGTGATTTGTATCCGTGGGCAAACGCTACAACCTAAAAGTCAGCTAGCTTTTGCTAGGCACTTTGGCACTCCAATGATTTATCCTTTTGTAAAAGGGCTCGATCAATACCCTGAAATAACCCCGGTAATTAAAGAAAAAGAACATAAAATAAACTTTGGTGGATTGTGGCATTCTGATACCGCCTACGAACAAACTCCACCACTCGGCACTATGCTTTACGCTCGCGAACTACCACCCTACGGCGGAGATACTGAATTTTCAAATATGTACCTAGCATACGAAACGCTTTCAAACGGCATGAGAGCGTTACTAGAAAATTTAGTCGCTGTAAACATATCAGGAAAAGGCCGCGTCCAAGATACCAGGGCACCTATGAGGGGCAAGGCCGCAACATCAGCAAGAGAAGATAGTTTCATAGCAGAACACCCAGTTGTCAGGACGCATCCGGAGACAGGTCGAAAATCGCTTTACGTAAATCTAGCACATACAAGCCATTTCAAAGGTATGACTGTAGAGGAGAGTGCACCGATACTGAACTATCTCTTTCAGCATCAAGTGAAACCAGAATTTACGTGCCGAGTGAAATGGGAAGTAGGCACGTTAACATTTTGGGATAATCGTTGCACACAACATAACCCCCTCAATGATTACCACGGCTTTAGAAGAGAAATGCATCGCGTTACGCTTGAGGGGGACAAGCCCGTATAAACATTCCAAAAATAATACAAAAATATGCACAATTTCTGTTAGATATGTTATAATATTAATGTATTAGGCTATCATTTTGTTTGATTTGTGTGCTTTTGGAGTTGACCGATATGGGCCTTCGTATCCGGGAAGATTATCGCAGTATCACTGGTCCCGAGAAATCTGCCATACTTTTGATGTCGCTTGGCGAGGATCAAGCAGGGAAACTGTTTGCGCTACTGGACGATGAAGAAATAAAAGAGATTTCGCAGGTGATGGCAGGCCTGGGAACAGTGAGTTCCAATATAGTTGAACGTCTATTTGTTGAATTTGCTGAACAATTATCCAGCACAGGGTCCCTCGTAGGATCGAT
>CACHDV010000071.1 GCA_902578675.1 uncultured Alphaproteobacteria bacterium | reverse complement strand
AAGCTCTTGAGTAGGGAACTTATTGCCGCAGTACTGACAAGAAAATCTATCTCGCAAAAACACGTTAAATCGAGTAAAGGCGGGCCGCCGCGACTGCAGCACAAACTCCTTTAAAGCGATGACACTTGGCAACCTCATCTCAAAACTCGGGGAACGTATTTTATGTTCATATTCCGATAATACGTTTACCCGGTCTAGAAAGACTGCTTTGACAGTATCCTGCCACGACCAAAGAGAGAGCGGGAAGTAACTTAGGGGTCTATAGTCCGCGTTCAGCACTAGAACTGGAGAGTTTTCAACCTGGTTCACTTCAAAGTCTCTTTCATGCAAAATCTTGAATCTAATGTAAGCCGCGTAAAGAACTTTTCAATTAAACACTACCTCGATTCTAGGTAATCGTGTCTATCAAAAACGAAATTAGTTTTAAATAGTTACAGTCAAGATTACTGCAGAGAGCAAAACGCAAAAAGGTAGATCCAGATATTCAAGCAAATTTCCCTAATATTTTTGATAGAAACAACTTTGCTATTTCCAGTCCTCTCTCATCAATTGAGTGGCCTAATCCAGGGCGCAATTCTGAAGTAACAGTGATACCAACCTCTTCCAACCCTTTAACCGCATGCTGAAGAGCTTCAGCAGGAACCATTTCGTCCGCCGCGCCATGAATCAGGGTTACGGGGGGCGATGTTTTTATCTCTTTTTTCAGCAGATCTTCCGCAAGCAAACGCCCAGAGTACCCAACAATCCCAGCAATTTGTTCTGAGCGACGAGGTCCAACGAATAAAGACATCATAGTACCCTGGCTGAAACCGATCAGCGCTAATCTATCCGGCGTTAATTTAGATTTCTCTAGCTGCTCATTTAAGAAATCATCTAGTATTTGAGCCGCCATTCTGGCCCCTCCCAACATCGCATCTGCTGATCTGTCTCCTAAACTAAACCATTGGCGACCAAATGGTGACATTTCGCATGGGAATGGAGCATGTGGCGAGATGAATTCAACATGTGGTAGCTGGGAGGAGAGAACCGGTGCTAAACCAATAAGGTCATTACCATCGGCACCGTAGCCATGTAACAAGATTGCAAGCGCTTTAGCTGGCTCACCGTTTTTTGGCGGTTGCCTAGGACCTTCCAAGTTAATCATTTTTTTTGTCTCCGCTACTAATGTTGGTTTTGCCTACTACACTAAATTAGTGATACTTACAGGTCCCTTTAATTTCAATCGAATCCGACATAAGATTTATTAAGAAACTAGTTTGAGAATATTTATATCTATGAAAATTGTCACTCGTTTTGCTCCAAGTCCAACAGGTAATCTTCACCTTGGGCACGCGTATTCCGCTCTAATTGCAGAACGAGAAGCTCGTCTAAATAACGGTAAATTTTTGTTGCGCATAGAGGATATTGACATAGAAAGATGCAACTCCGCTTTTGAAAAATCTATTTTGGAAGATTTATCATGGCTAAAGCTCAAATGGCCTGAACCAGTTCGAAAACAGTCAAACCATATGGCTGATTACACAAAGGGATTAGAAAAACTCCACAGTCTCGGCCTTCTTTATCGCTGTACCTTATCGCGCAAAGAGCTAGCAGCAGCAATGTCTGCTCCCCACGAAAACGATGCTGCGAAAATAAATCAGGGTTCTCCTAGGAACACGTTGCGTTACATCTCAACGAGAGAAAATGAACGACGCCTGGAAAAAGGCGCACCTTACGCAATTCGGCTACGTATGGAAGCTGCCGCAAGTTTGGCTGGTAAATTAAAATGGTTTGACACCAAGCATGGTGAGCAATCGGCAGAACCAGAAATATTTGGAGATATCGTATTAGCCAGAAAAGACATTGCGACAAGTTATCACTTGTCGGTCACAATAGATGATGCGGTACAAGGTGTAACACGAGTTACACGAGGAGATGATCTATTTCAGGTCACCCATATTCATAGACTGCTCCAAAGCCTTTTAGAATTACCAACCCCAGATTATTATCATCATAAAATAATTACCGATGAAAATGGCGTGAGGTTGGCAAAACGGAATAAATCTGCCTCGCTGAAAGACCTAAGAGAATCTGGTCAAAAACCAGAAGATCTCATTCGGCGTTTAGGATTCATATAATTTGCATTGCTTGTTCGGTTAACTCCGTGTGCAAATTTTTAAAAAAGTTTCTTAAGCCCCAATCTCAAGCCCTTAGCATGTTTAGTAGCAGAACTAACGTTAAAGTCCCTACTTCAACGGAGAGTGGCTCCAGGGCAGAAGTATAGAAGCGTGCATTTCTTCGAGTCTGTCCGGTCCATCTTTCAAAAATTCTTTCCAGTCCGGATCGGCAGCAGCAGCAGCTCTCGCCTCAGCGCGATGATTCAGGTCCTTATATGCCCACAAGTGCGAAACCTCATTAGGTTGCCCAGTGTCTGTGATCCAAATGCAAACATTCTTAGAATGTCGTTCCCTTACGCTCATAGCCTTGGTTATAGCCTCGGCAAATACTTTTGTCTTACCCACCTTGCAACGATAATATCTATATTCGTATATATTTCCTTCACTATCTGGGGCAACGAGTGGCTTTGTGGCAGTCATCAGTCTGTTATCTTGCCTAATGATTAGGGGACCGGTTTTCGTAAGATACTCGTTTTTCCATGCTTCGTTTGCAGCTAGCTTTGCTTTTACTTCGCTTCGATGATTCATATCTTCATAGGACCATAGATGCATTACCTGATTTAGTGGCCCTATCTCCGTTAACCAATAGCCCTCCAGTTTTCCGTGATCGTCTCCCCTTATAGGCCGTCCTATCTCAGCTGAATATTTAGCTAACAAAGGAGCTTGTCCCGGGCCGGTGGTGTAGGTTCGAAATTCATAAATCATGTAGACTTCCCCGTTTTCAAATATGATGTTGCTTTAAAATAACTTTGCGTTGACCAAGCATAATAAATTGTCAACTATAGAACCTATATTCATCATTTGTAAAAATGTATATGCGATGTAATGTTCTAAAAAATCATCACATAAATTTTTTTATAAAAAAACAACTAATAATGTGTAATCAAGTTGTCTTGTATAGGGCCAACAAACCAAGCTCAGTAATAAGCAAATGTATATAACGCCAGTAACCTAATATTCTTAAAGGAATTTAGCTTTGTCGAATACAAAACTTAAAGAATACCCCAACTTTGTTACTCACATGGAGTGCTCACTAACGGGTGAAACTTATAAGGCGGCTACCGTTCAAGGCCTTTCTAAAGCTGGCCGGCCACTATTGGTTCGATACAACCTGGAAGAATTAAGTAAAAGTATAACAAAAGACGAACTGGCACGCAGAAAAGGCGGTTTCTGGAGATTTCGAGAGTTTCTTCCAGTTAAAGAAACCAAAAATGTGATAAGCCTAGGAGAAGTAACGACCCCGCTTATGTCGCTGCCCGAAACATCTAAACGATTGGGAGTGCCAACGGAAAATCTGTTGGTTAAAGATGAGGGACGCTTGCCCACAGGATCTTTTAAAGCGAGGGGTCTCGCACTCGCTGTTTCTATGGCCAAAGAGTTAGGACTTAATCATTTAGCTATGCCAACCAACGGTAATGCGGGTGCGGCAATGGCTGCATACGCTAGTTTCGCTGGTCTGAGAACAACGATATTCTGTCCTGATGACACACCCGAAATTAATATTTCCGAAATAGAGTTGCAAGGTGCATCCGTGTACCGCGTAAATGGTTTGATAAATGACTGCGGGAAAATTGTTGGTGAAGGTAAAGAAATAACCGGCTGGTTTGACGTATCAACGCTCAAAGAACCCTACCGAATTGAAGGAAAAAAAACAATGGGTTTGGAATTGGCTGAGCAGTTTAAATGGGAACTTCCCGATGTGATTTTTTATCCAACAGGAGGGGGAACAGGACTGATAGGGATGTGGAAGGCTTTTGAGGAATTAGAAGCAATTGGCTGGATAGGCAAAAAACGACCCAAAATGATTGCGGTTCAAGCAGATGGCTGTGCGCCAATTGTAAAAGCATTCCAAGAAGGCAAAGAACATGCGCCAGTATGGGAGAACGCTACAACCGCCGCCGCTGGAATCAGAGTTCCCGTTGCCGTGGGTGATTTTTTAATCCTTCGTGCGGTGAGAGAATCTGGTGGTTTTGCCGTTTCTGTCTCAGAAGAAGATATTTTTGAAACCCGAGATGATGCGGCCAAACGCGATGGCGTGTTACTCTGTCCAGAAGGTGCTGCTACGCTTGTAGCTTACGAGCTTGCACTGAAGGGTGGATTGGTAAAAAAGACTGAAACTGCTATTTTATATAATTGCGCTACAGGACTAAAATACCCAATGCCGACAGCCACTAAAAAACTTAATCGACATGATGCGATTAACTTCGAAGCCATGCAATGATATGGTAATGAAAAAGTATCACTAAATAACACTGAGAAACTTTTGATAACTTTTGAAGATGGAGCCAGCAATGTTACTAGATGTCCGTACGTACACATGCAAACCAGGAACAATAAAAAAGCATCTAGAAGTCTATGAACAATTTGGAAAGGCGCCGCAAACAAAGCACCTTGGACAACCAATTGCATACCTCGTCACAGAAACTGGGAATGTTAATCAATACGTTCATATATGGGGCTACGAAAACGCAGGGGATCGAGAAGCCAAGCGTGCAGCAATGTGGGCGGACCCTGATTGGATTACCTATACCCAAGAAAGCGCAAAATTAGGCGCCTTAATCAATCAAGAAAATAAATTAATGCGACCCGTAGATTTTTTTGCTGAGCCTAGGCGGTAATAGTAGCGTTAGCTGAACCTTTATTTTTTACACGTAGCTCAACCCAGCATCAAACTGTGCAACTTATAAACGTTTTTTTTAGAATTTTGTGAAGAGTGAACCGTAAGAAAATCTTCTTCATCTCTTGAAGTTAGCTAACGGCAAAAGTTGAGAGGACAAAATCGGAATGTCCAAAATATATCTTGTGAAAATTCGGCGTTTACTAGTTGATATGTTCATTGGTGTTCACGAACACGAAAAACGTAGCAAGCAGCGAGTAGCTATCGATGTTGAGCTTGAACTAGACTACCCGGCAGAGGGTTTTAGCAAGGGTATTTATAAAAACGTGGGGTGTTATGAAACGCTAGTAAACAAAATAAAGAATTTGTCAAAAGAAGGCCATGTTGTTTTAGTTGAGACATTTGCTGATAAAATCGCCGATATCGCATTAGATGATGAAAGGGTGATTTCTGCAGCCATCCACGTTGAAAAATTAGATATTTTTTCTGATTGTGAGGCCGTAGGAGCCACAATAAAAAAGTCTAGAAACAAAATTAACTAATTAATTCAGTTAATTTTTGAATAAATTTTGAACAGCACGTAATACCGCTCGATTAACCACAAAGAATTCGGAGAGTATTAAAATATGAAGAATAGATGGATTTATCATCTATCACGGAAAGAAGATTTGGATGCGTCTTCAAGACTGAACTTTTATATCCCATCTGCCGAAGATAAAAATGATGGTTTTGTTCATTTTTCGACCGCGAAGCAACTAGCCATTAGTGCCAAGAAGCATCGAAAGGGGGAAAAATACATTTTTCTAGTTGAAGTTGATGCTCATTTAATCGTTGATGATTTGAAATGGGAACCAGCTAGAAGTGGCCAATATTTTCCGCATTTATACGGTCCTTTTTTTAAGAAGTATGTTACCCGACTAACCGCAATTCCAATCGATACCTCTGGCAATCATTTATTACCCAAACTCAAAGACGATCCGCATGAATAAACTGTTAGAGACAATCTCGCTCCGATTACTTCGACATCTTCCAGCAGAAACAGCGCATTCTACAACCATCAAGCTGCTTAAATTGGGTCTTGCATCATCAAAAGGTCTGAAGGGTAGTGAACTATCAGAAACTATCTCAAATGTTTTTGATTTAAGATTTCGGAACCCGATTGGCCTAGCAGCGGGCTTTGATAAAGATGGAGAAGTTTTTGACCAACTATCTCAACTTGGCCCTGGGTTCGTCGAAGCGGGAACACTAACCCTGAAGCCCCAGGCAGGCAATCCTCGCCCGCGTGTATTCAGGTTGTCATCAGATAATGCAGTTATCAACCGATACGGTTTCAATAATAAAGGTATCATGGATGGACTACAGCGCCTAAGCAAACGTAAGGATAAATCTGCGATATTAGGCATTAACATTGGAATCAATAAGGATACTCAAACGCCCGTCGAGGACTATCTTGAATGCTTAACCCGTGCACGAAATATAGCTGACTACGTTACTGTAAATGTCTCTTCTCCAAACACACCCGGGCTTCGCTCATTTCAGCAAGTAGAGAAACTGGAAGAACTTTTAAACACGTTGATTACAGCTTCATGGAAAAACAATGATCCAAACCGGCCACTCCCCTTACTTCTGAAAATTGCCCCTGACTTAAGAAATGAAGACATCCATGAGATTGTTAACGTTGCTGTATCAAGTGGTATTTCTGGAATTATTGTCTCTAACACAACGACTAGTCGTCCCAAAAACCTTTTGGATACTAGGCAAGACGAACCAGGTGGCCTAAGTGGAGCACCTCTATTCGAACTTTCTACACAAAAATTAGCGCAGACCTTCCTCGCCGCAAAACGACGTATTCCTGTAATAGGTGTCGGCGGCGTCGACAGTGCTGAAACGGCATATACCAAGGTTAAGGCTGGAGCTAGCCTAATACAG
>CACHDV010000070.1 GCA_902578675.1 uncultured Alphaproteobacteria bacterium | reverse complement strand
CTTCGTCCAGATCATGCTAAAGCCATAAATTTATACGGTTTTGAGATACTCCCTCGGCTTTATGGACAATTTTTAGCTTTTCTATTTTATCGTTGGGAAGTAATCATGCGTGAGACTGCAATCCTTGGCATTCTAGGTATTGCCACCTTGGGATTTTATGTTGATAGTGCGTTGGCTGACATTCGTCTTGATAGGGCGCTATTTTTTATTGTAATAACAGCATCGTTAAATATCGGCATTGATAGTTTATCTCGGTATATTCGGAACCGTTTACGTCTGAGTCGTACAGTGCAACACCATTCGAGCTGATGGATATTTAGGCTTATGCAATCAACATCACAACCCATCTTGAAAGATTTGGTTCTCATAGGTGGTGGACACTCCCATGTAGCTGTAATCAAGAGTTTTGGCATGAAACCGATGCCAGGCGTGCGTTTAACTATCATCTCGCGCGACGTGCACACTCCCTATTCCGGAATGTTGCCGGGCTATGTAGCAGGCCATTATCAATTCGATGAAGTGCACATCGACTTGCGTCCACTTGCCCAGTTTGCCGGCGCACGTTTGTACCATGATGAAGCTTTAAGAATTGACACAACAAATAAAACAGTTATTTGCAAAGGTCGACCCGCGGTGCCATACGATGTCTTATCGATTAATATTGGATCAACTCCCCAGATTGGAAATATTTCGGGTGCAACTGAATTTGCTGTTGCTGTAAAACCCATCAGCCTATTCGTTGATCGATGGAAAAGGTTTTTGGATCGACTAACCGCTCAAACTAGCCCATGTAAAATTTGTGTTGTCGGTGCTGGTGCCGCAGGTGTCGAATTGATTCTCTCCATCCAATTTCGACTAAAAAAAATGTTTGAGGAGCTGGGCCGTAACTCAGAAGAACTAAGTTATCATTTGGTCAGTAAATCCGAACAAATTATGCCGAGTTTTCCATCTGCCGTTGCAGATAGATTTGATACGATTTTGCATGAGCGCGGTGTCATTGTACACCGGGGAGTTGAAGCAACCGAAGCGTGCGATGGCAAACTAATTTTATCCAATGGAAATCACCTTGACGCTGATGAAACGTTCTTTGTGACAGCTGCAAGTGCGGCACCTTGGCTAATAGAGTCGGGTTTTGATGTAGATGAAAATGGATTTGTAAAAGTAAACGATACCCTTGAGCTCTTATCTCATCCAAATATTTTTGCTACAGGTGATGTGGCGGCCGTGGTAAACCACCCACGTCCAAAAGCTGGTGTATTTGCAGTTCGTCAGGGAAAGCCTCTGGCCAATAACCTACGCCGAGTATTGTTACAAAAAAAACCTAAGTCTTTTTCACCGCAGTCATCCTTTTTGTCATTGATAAGTTCTGGCGATAAATATGCTGTAGCATCAAAAGGTATTTATACTGTTTCTGGTAAATTACTATGGTGGTGGAAAGATTGGATTGACCGGCGCTTTATGAGAAAATTTTCGGTCCTGCCTCTAATGAAAGACGATAAGAGACCTCCTGTTAATAAAGCATTAACCAATCCAGATACTTTAAAAGAAATCTCCGCTATCGCTATGCGCTGTGGTGGTTGTGGGGCCAAGGTCGGCGCTGGCGTTTTAACTCGGGCTTTGTCAGAACTCAAACCAACACCTCGGGATGACATTATTATCGGATTGCATGATCCAGATGATGCTGCCGTAGTCAAAGTTGCTACTGGGAAAGTAATTGTTCATACGGTGGATTATTTTCGCTCCTTTATTGATGACCCGTACTTATTTGGGAAAATCGCAGCCAATCATAGTTTGAGTGATATTTTTGCTATGGGGGGTGAAGCACAATCGGCACTGGCAATAGCAACTGTACCATATGGAATAGAGAGTCAAATCGAAACGACCCTGAATCAAATGATGGCTGGGGCCATGGAAATGTTGAATGATGCTGATGCTGCACTAGTTGGTGGACATACCAGCGAAGGGGCAGAACTAGCATTAGGGTTCTCAATTAATGGGCTAATTGATAAAGAAAACATTTTGCGAAAATCCGGTCTCATCCCTGGACATGTTTTGATTTTAACTAAAGCTCTTGGCACAGGAACATTGTTTGCGGCGGATATGCAACAACGGGCGAAAGGCCGTTGGATTGATGCCGCATTAGATAGTATGGTTCTATCTAATCGATTGGCTGCAAAATGCCTATTTCAGCATGGCGCTACCGCGTGCACTGATGTCACCGGATTTGGTTTTCTGGGTCATATGATTGAAATGATCCGTCCCTCAGAAGTTGATGTTGAGATTAATATGAGTGCCCTTCCAATTATGGACGGCGCGTTGGAAACTGTGCGGATGGGGATTTTAAGCACCCTACAGCCCGCGAATGTCCGCCTACGTCGTGCTATTCGAAACCAGGAACAAGCAGTAAAGTCGGAGCTGTACCCATTGATTTTTGACCCTCAAACCTCAGGCGGTCTTCTTGCTTCTGTCCCCGCTGAAAGTGCTGAGGCGTGCATTACACAACTGGTGAAAAACGGCTATCCCGCTTCCAATATTGTCGGAAAAGTTTTGGAAACAACTGGAGAAATTGAACCAGTAACGTTAGTGCTTTAATTTTCAGACTTATTGGACAGCAATAATTCAATATTCGCTAAAACAACTTGCATGCTTAATCGGGAGTAGACTTACGACGTTAAAGTCAAACTTTCTATCAGCCTGGCCCATGCTTCCCCTTCGAGCTCGGGGGCAAATCTTGGTTTCAGTTTTTGGCAAGCTCGGTTCAGTTGCATTAAGAATTGAGGATTAGTTTCTGCTTTTTGCAGCAAAATTGAGAGTGCTTTCTCATTACGCACCGGGTACAGCCCAGGATATTTGTGACCCAATAAACCGGTATTCCCCGGGATATTAGAGGCAATAATCGGAACATCCGCAGCAATGGCCTCTGATACAACATTAGCACCTCCCTCTTGATTAGACGACAGAACCATTAAATGAGTCTTTATAAATTCACGGCGAACTCGACCAGCAGTCACCTCGCCTAACCAATGATATCGTGGGTTTTCCATTTGTTCTTTTTTGGCAGCAATTGCCCAGGTATCATTATGTGCTTTACCTAAATGGAAAACTCTAATTTTCGAACTTTTATTTAAAAGCCTTGCAGCCATTGCCGCGCGTAAAGGATCTTTTTCATCCCGCAAATGGCCGATGACACAAATATCAAAATTACGTTTCGAGGGATTGCGTTGCTGTTTTAAAGGTTCTGCTGACTGAATTATAGTATGCAGTTTTTTTGTAAATTGCTGCGGTAATGCCTCACCTATTTGATCGTGTAAACACACTAGTGCATCGGCTTTTTCCATCGCACTTAAAGTGATGGTAGTGTCAGTTTTTAAAAATGTATTTACGTCTGTACCGCCCAAAACAACGATTAAAGGACCTTTTGGATATTTAGCTTTGTAAAGATTAATCGCTTCAGCGCTATGCCGAGCATGTAAGGCAATCATAATATCGCAAGCATACCCATCGTATTCTGTGTTAACCTGGGTATTATGACCATGAGATCTTAACAATCTTGCCCATCGAACAATAGAAGTACGATTGCCGTTTTTTGTATATTTATTTGCCGGGGTGATTAAGTTAATTTTCATCAATATTATCCAAGGGAGCCTATATGACGCAAAGAGTTTCTGCAAGTTACCTAATCGCTACATTGCAAGATGCCAGAGCAAGAACATTAGAACTTGTAAATGACCTTGATCAAGAACAATTGATGGGCCCCAAACTGCCAGGTGTTAATCCACTCCGTTGGGAAATTGGTCACATCGCTTATTTTTACGAATTCTTCATCCTCCGAAGCCTTTATGGACATGACAGTATTCTAGGACTGAAGGCTGATGAGCTCTATGATTCGATAGCGGTCGCCCATGATACGCGCTGGGATTTACCTTTATTATCAATGACAGAGACCTTAGCGTATATGAACGACGTTTTGGAGAAGGTGTGCGCACATTTAGTTAATAAAAACGAAGACGGACTTGCATCAGAACAAGATAGTTTCATTTATCAGTTTGGCGCGTTCCACGAAGATATGCATACAGAGGCGTTTATTTGGGGGCGGCAAACACTTGGGTACCCTTCCCCGACATTTTCTATCCAAAGTAATGTAGATTCACAACGTAGCGTAGGCTCATGGCCGGGTTTTTGTAAAAGTTCCTGGTGGTAAATTTAAACTAGGAGCAAACCAGGATAGTCCTTTTATTTTTGATAATGAGAAATGGGCGCACGCCGTGGAAGTTAATCAGTTTGAAATAGCTAAAGCACCAATTACATGTTCGGAATTTGCTGCTTTTGTTAACGATGGGGGGTATAAAAGTAAAAATTTGTGGCCTGAGGACGTCTGGCTGTACATGAAAAACAATGACATAAATCACCCTGCTTATTGGGTTCCGACAGGTGCTGACAAGTGGGACTTGAAACAATTTGATAAAATCATCCCCCTTCCTGATCATGCTCCAGTAAGTCATGTCACATGGTATGAAGCTAACGCCTACTGTCAGTGGGCTGGAGTGCGCTTGCCATCTGAACTTGAATGGGAGGTGGCTGCATTGGGTGATTACAGTTCCACAGGAAATTTATCATTTACAAAAAAACGTCGTTATCCATGGGGTGATACACCACCAAATTCATCGCGTGCCAATCTAGATGGCCGTGCTTTAGGTTGCATTGATGTGGCTGCCCTGGCAGATGGAGATAGTGCCTTTGGCTGTCGCCAAATGTTGGGCAATGTGTGGGAGTGGACCGCTGATACATTTAATCCCTACCCTGGATTTAAAGCTGATGCCTACAAGGAGTACTCAGAGATGTTATTTGGGTCTACTAAGGTTTTACGAGGTGGTGCATGGACAACACGAAGCAGGATGATGCATGGTACATATCGTAACTTTTTTGAACCTCATCGTTGGAATATATTTAGCGGCTTTCGTGTATGTAAACTTTAAATTTCTGTCTAATCTAAAGCTGGTACGTGAATTACATTTACAATAAGTAGAACTCCCACCGAGATTATCTTTATTATAATCAGATTATACTAGATTTTTCAGTCAAACTAACGCGGCAAGCTTCTCAGCAAGTTTGGCAACGTCTGCCGAACCAAGACTTTGAGCTTCTAATAAACATATATCTTTACGCCCATGCTTTGCACTAGAGCGTTCATACGCCGGATCATAATGGTCTTGTAAAACGCGCTTGACGAACCGAGTCCAGTCGTTGTCAGCAATTGCCGCTCGCCAACTTAACACCGCGTCACTCCCAACTCGAGCTGCAGCCCAATTTAGAAGAGGATTAAGTCGTTCTGGGTCGGCCATTAAATGTTTGTAGTCTTCGAGAAGAAATTCCACACGCGCATCAAGAGGTGCGGTTATTTGAATTGACTGAGACCGGCCCATTGATCGCCAAAGTTCGACTGGCACATGGCACTTACCGACACTGTTACTTTCTGCCTCGATAACAACCCCTCTCGATGGATCCAACTGTCGCATAACATCAAAAATGCGTGATTCAAATTTCCGTTGCGATGGCTGAACAACCCCAGGTTCTGAACCAAGAAGAGAACCTCTGTGAGCAGCGAGACCTTCCAGGTCAATCACCTGCGTCCCAAGTTTAGCGGCAGCACGAAGAATCGTGGTTTTTGCCGAGCCAGTTCGACCACGAAAAATTATAAGGCGTAATGTCCCTGGTAATTTATCAAGTCCATCCACAACACGCTTTCGGTAGGTCTTGTAGCCTCCCTCAAGAAGTGTAACTTTCCAACCAATTTCGCTGAGAATTCGTGCCATGGCACCACTCCGTTGGCCACCACGCCAGCAATAAATAAGTGGTGAAAAGTTTCTTGGCGAGTTGGCAAGCTTTGTTTCTAAAATGTGAGAGATATTGCGAGAAATTAGCGCTGCGCCACGGCGTTTGGCCTCGAAACTACCAACCTGCTTATAAATGGTCCCAACCTCTGCTCGTTCAATATCGTGCAGCACGGGCATATTGATGGCGCCCGGTACATGATCGTTAGCATACTCGCTTGGAGAACGAACATCGATAATCGTGCTGAAGTTTGAAGACAAGTGGTCTGTCGTGGTTTTGATCGGCGGGGACACCCCTATAATCCTCAGTCAAGTGACGTAATGCCGGTATAAGATTATTACCTTAATACTGACGTCGAAATAAACCTGTGCCGGACCTACGGTAAAAAAGATCCTTCGAGACAAGCGATTGGAACATATATTACATATTTCCAAATAAATGGAAGTCAATCCAAGCTTTAGTTCTGCTATCTTCGCTTCAATTATAAACACTTTCAATTGCCGTTTTTGAAAATGTCTAACTCTACCCTTCCCCCTCTATATACCTCCCACAGAAAAGGTCGTAGCCTTTATAAAGGCACCACTAGCCACGGAAACATGTGCGGTGCAGTTTTTTAACTGGCCTTCCAGTCAAAGATAACAGGTCCAGAAGCGGGATCAGTCACACCTAACTCTGGTGAGATTTCCTCAAGCGTATGCCTGATAGTATCTAGTTGTTGGATCATTTTGGGACGGCAGCTTGCTATGGCATCTTCTGACTCAAAAACCCCAATCCAACAAAATGTAGTATCTCCTGTTTTTATAAGAGTAATTTGCTCTGCCATTCCCTCGAAATCTAGCTCTTTTTCGCGCTTAATAAACTCATCAACGCAATCATCTTTTACTGTAAACCTTACGGTGCTAACAAATTTAGTCATTCTAAACTCCAAAAATTATTTGTGAGAGGACTACCATTTTATTTTCATAACTTTTTTGACAGAACAGC
>CACHDV010000069.1 GCA_902578675.1 uncultured Alphaproteobacteria bacterium | reverse complement strand
GATGTGCGTGAGTTATCCTTTTCAGAAGCAAAAATACCTGCAAAGCTATCGGATTCTCTACCAAAGCCAAAGTTGAATATTACAGCATATGCTCATGCAGCGAATATTAACAAGCAAGAGAAGTCAACTGCCAGTGGTTCTTCCGTGCAGGATAGCAGCTCGCCTTCAGGTTCAGAAAAAGCCACAAAAAAAAGGGAAGTAAAGCCAACGATAACCGCACAGCAATATGTTAGCGAATTAGACCGCTTTTTGAGTCGACAGAACGAACATCTAACAAAAAAAGTAGTGCTTGGCGTTTCGAGTGTCGAAATCGAGCGCCTTGTGAAACTATCAGCAAAAGTCCGAGGAAGATATATTGCAAAGCTTTTAGATTTGGGGGGTGATGGACATCTCGTCCTAAAAGAGTCTGAGCTAGTCGATTTGCGACGCACTCGTGAATCTCATGAGGAACTTCTTGCAGGGCTGAATGTTCTTAAAACTGCAATTTCTAATGGTGAGATTACTGTGAGCGGCAATTTGGAGAATTAAAGGCTTACACGGGTGTTTGGTTAGTTTATAAGGATAGTTATTATTTCAAATATATTTAAATTAATCTATATGCTTGGTGCGTCGTAATTATTCAAACAGGCGAGATATGACTTTAGACGGAAATGTTGTTGACGCTTTTCGAAATGATGGAGCGGCGATTTTAAGAGGGGTTTTTTCAGAGTTCTGGATAAAGGAGCTAAGAGCGGGTATAGATGTTAATATGGCCACCCCAGGTCCTCACACAAAGAACTATACAAAAGACGGAGAACCCGGTTTCTTTTTTGGTGACTACTGTAACTGGAATCGAATACCACACTACAAATCTTTCTTTTTTGAATCACCAGCAGCTAAGATAGCTGCTGAGTTAATGGGGTCTTCGAAAGTCAACCTCTTCCATGAACATGTTTTGGTGAAAGAGCCTGGCACAGAGGATAGGACGCCATGGCACCATGACCAACCCTATTATTGTGTTAATGGTTTCGATACTTGTTCTTTGTGGATACCACTAGACAGTGTTCCAAAGGATACTTGTGTCCAATTCATATCCGGGTCACATCGGTGGGGGCGTTGGTTCACGCCTACTAAATTCGTTGGAACGCAATTCGAAAAAAAGGACGAAGAGTTTGAGCCGATCCCAGATTTTGATGCGCAGCTCTCAAATTATGATGTGCTCTCATGGGAGTTAACACCTGGCGATTGTATAGCATTCAATTTTCTAACGGTTCACGCTGCTCCAGGAAATTACTCCAAAACAACCCGCCGAAGGGCTTTTGCTGCTCGCTTTACCGGAGATGATGTCAGATATATTCGACGAAAAGGTGAGATGTCGCCCCCGTTTCCAGATCTTGAACTGGAAGAAGGAGACCCGATTGACTGTTCCACTTTCCCGAAAATTTTTCCACGCGGCTAAAAATTGTCTAAGACCAACCCAAATCAATTTGAGTAGGAGGAGAATCCTTCTCTAGGTCGATGTACTAGCCAAATTGGGATCAATTTTCTGAAATTTAAATTTTATATTTACCTCAACGACTTTGTCATTTGCACATGCTTCGCGTGAAAAAAATTGTTTCGGTACTTAAAAAGCCAAGCCTATTTCGAACGATGGCTATTATGGCTTTTTTTTTAATGCTTGTTCAATTATAATTTTACCTCATGGTGATCTATTAATAGAGATGGATTGTAAAGGACTTGCATCACATGCGCACACATAAGATAGCAGCCATTCCTGGTGATGGCATAGGTATTGAAGTTATAAATGAAGGAATACGAGTTTTACAGGTGCTGGCGGATCGGCTAGGTGATTTTCAAATCGAATTAACTAGTTTTCCATGGGGTTCCGACTATTATATGGAGACGGGCGATATGATGGCAACAGATGGGCTTGAAGAATTAAAAAAGTTCGATGCTATCTATTTTGGATCAGCCGGCGATCCAAGAATTCCAGACCATATTTCACTCTGGGGTTTACGTTTGGCAATATGTCAATCTTTTGACCAGTATGCGAATGTTAGGCCAGCGCGTCTACTTCCGGGGATTTCAAGCCCCTTAAAAGATGCATCTTCAAACGACATAGACTGGGTCATTGTAAGGGAAAATACAGAGGGTGAATATGCGGGTGCTGGAGGCCGGGTTCATACAGGGCATCCTGAAGAAGTTGGTTTAGATGTCTCGGTTTTTACACGTTCTGGAGTTGAGCGTGTCCAAAGATTTGCCCTTGATTTAGCACGATCAAGAAAAAGAAAAAGGTTAACATTTGTAACAAAATCAAATGCCCAGCGGCATGGAATGGTAATGTGGGACGATGTGTTTGATAAATTGTGCAGTGAATACGGTGATATTGAGATTGATCGAATGTTAGTGGACGCAATGACAACTAGAATGGTTTTAGACCCAAGGTCTATAGACGTTGTAGTTGCAACAAATCTGCACGCAGATATTTTAAGTGATCTAGCTGCTGCTTTGAGCGGAAGTATGGGAATAGCGCCAACAGCAAACTTAAATCCGTCTTTTAATTTCCCCTCTATGTTTGAGCCTATACATGGTTCTGCTTTCGATATAATGGGCAAAGGGATAGCAAATCCTATTGGCGCTTTTTGGTCAGCTTCTATGATGCTAGATCATTTGGGTGAAAAGAAGGCTGCAGCTGAGTTAATGTTAGCTCTAGAAAAACTTACTGAAGATGGAAGAGTTATGCCTCAAGATCTTAATGGTAAAGCCAGTACAAGGGAAGTTACGGATAGGGTCTTAGAGTTAATAATGGGGCAAAATTTTTCAGAGATTGAATAATCAGTGATAACCTGAACGTGATCTAGCAAAAACCTATGCAAGAGCGTCAACTTGGGCTGCACTTAAATTACCAGGTACAATTGTAATTGGTATACGACAGGAGTTTCTTCCCTTGCCGATGAGATGGCTAACTAATCGGCCTGGTCCATCTTTACTGGCGCTTGAGGCGAGCACAAGAACGGAGATTGTGGGCTCTTCATCAATGAGGGCTATCAATTCTTCCTCTATAGGCCCAGCTCGTATGTATAAGGCAGGGATTAACCCTGATAACTCAACAACTTCCTGAGCTAAATCGTTCAGTCTCTCTTCCGCGGTTTCGCGTGCCTCCTGTTGCATGAGCTCGCTTACACTAGCCCATTGATGATAATCGGATGGCTCAATGTCTCTAAATAGAGCAACGCGGCCGCCGACGCTTTTCGCCCGCATGCATGCAAACCTTAGAGCCACAAGCATCTCTTCAGAATCATCTACTACCACCAGAAATACACGGTGGTTATCATCAACCGTGTCATATACTTTTTTCACTATGTCAGTCATAAAATTCCGTCCTCATATTTTACGGAAAATTACAGATGCAATCCAGCCAGACACCACCGCGATTAGTATAGCCAATAAACCATATAATGCACTTTGTTCTTTCGCAAACTTAAAAACATCGGCCCCAATTCCGATTTTCTCAACCGAGATATTCTTAGAAACCATACTCACCAAGCGTTTTTTTTGAAATGCAAATACCTTAACTGTATAAATTCCAGTTGCCATATTGTTCGGAAAATGAAAGGTCGTTTTAAACAATCGCTTTGAAACAACGTCAATTTCTAATGGCGTATCCAAATATAAACCTTTTGTCTTTTGTCCTCGTACGAGAGCGTCTTTGAAACTTTTGAAAGTCTTAATATTTTCATCTTCAGAGCTTAGCGAAGCAGTAGTTATTACATTTTGAATACCTATTTTTTGTTTTTTTAATTCATTGGTTTCTGTTATTTCATTTAATGGTCGGGTCGACGCGATGGCATAAAAACCTGGAATCCCACGGAACTCTAACTTTTCTTTATTAATCCATATTCCGCTTACACGACGTTTCTTTCTAACTATTGCTGTTTCAGTTGGTCCAGTTATGACCACAATAATATCATCTTTGTCGTTAGCCGTTCCAAAAACCATAACATCGGTACCGATAAAAGAAGAACTAACTTTAACTTCACTTGTCGATGAATCTATTATTAACGCGGTCCCATAAGCATGTGGGCCCAATAAAAATAATATAATAAGAGCTATACTGAATTTTGTGAAAATTGATCTGTTCATCTGGTAGCAGTTAACCCATCAACAATGCTATAGAGTAGAGATCCGCTGGCATGACGGTGAGATCGAAAATCATTTTAACACACACACCAAGAACGAGAAGCGCAAGCAATGCCCTTAGTTGTTCACCTTTCATTCTTACGCTGTATTTACTTCCAAATTGTGCACCGATTACAGCACCGGTCAGAAGAAGCACCGCTAACAATATATCCACCGTTTGGACGGTTAATGCTTGCAGAAATGTGACATTAGCCGTTACGAAGATGATTTGAAATAGAGAGGTTCCGATCGCCAGTGATGTGGGCATTCCTAAAAGATATATCATTGCTGGTACCATTATGAAACCACCTCCAACCCCCATGATGGCTGACAATACGCCAACTATGGCACCGATAAGGAATGGTAATATTGCACTTATATAAAGTTTTGATTTTCGAAATCGTATCTTGAAAGGTAATCCGTGCAACCAATTATGTTGATGCAATTTGCCGCGTCTGGCTGCTGCAGATCTAGACCGAATAATAGTTCTTGAGCTCTCCCAAAGCATTAGAAAACCAATTATGCCTAGAAAGATTACATAAGACAGCTTTATCACAAGATCCAATTGACCTAGGTTTTGAAGATATTTGAACAATATCACGCCGAGGGAAGAGCCTACAAAACCGCCAAGAAGAAGAACAAAACCCATTTTGAAATCAACGTTGGCACGTCGCCAGTGTGCCAAAACGCCTGAAACAGAGCTCGCGACAATTTGGTTTGCTTCGGTTCCCACGGCAACTGGAGGTGGAACACCTATGAATATTAACAGGGGCGTCATTAAAAAGCCGCCTCCAACTCCAAATAAGCCAGAAAGAAATCCGACAGCTCCACCCATGCCGAGAATCAGGAATATATTTACAGACATCTCCGCAATGGGGAGATAAATGTGCATGTTATGTTATCCGTTTGAGGTCTGATAAATGAAGTTTTATAAATTAAATATGAAACTAGTTGATAAAAATGTTCATAACAATGAGTTTTAGTAACCGACTGTACTAAACTAGATATAAAGAAAATTCAAACATTTCCGATCTGCACCTGTCCTCCGGCTGCTTTCCAACTTAAAATACCACCTTCTAATCGATAAATGTTTTGCGAAAAACCCGACTCTTGCAACAATTGGGCAGCAACACCGCACCTAACACCACTTTGGCAATGAATTACGATGTGGGTCTGCAAGTCGGTTGGTATTTGCGATGCATCAAAAGTAGACAGAGGTAGCCCCGGGAATTTGTTGTGCTGCAAATTCATGTTTTTCTCGAACATCAAAAAGAGACACAAGACCTTGGGCCAACCAATCACTTAGAGTTTTGGAATCGATAAAGTGGATATTTTTATTTAACAATAGAAAACCTTAAATACGTATGGAGTAATAGCTCTACTATTACGTTATAATAAAGACTATAAATAATTTTTGCCAATATTATTAAATCGCTTGTTTCAAATTAGTTCATTTGGATGGAGTATCATCATTATCTTTTTTATTAGGCTTATAAATGCAAATTCTTTTTATAACATCCAGCCGTGTTGGTGATGCTATTCTCACGACGGGTATTTTAAAGTATCTCGTAGATCACTATAAAACAGCAAAATTTACTATCGCTTGTGGGCCTGTTGCTAAGGGCTTATTTGACAATGTGCCCGGGCTTGAAGCAATCATAACAATGCGCAAGGGTTCTTTATTAGGACATTGGCGAAGATTGTACTTTTCAACTTTTCTAAAAAGGTGGGATTTGGTTGTAGATTTGCGAGGTTCAGCAATAGCCTGGTTTTTACCTACAAAAAAACGGGTGATATACAAAAAGAAGAATAAAAAAATACATCGCATTGAAGACATGCAAAATATACCCAATGGCAATACACCTCATTCTCCCTATATCTGGCTTAGTAAAGAGAACAAAAAATTTGCTGATGACATTCTAGGTGAGCGAATGGCACAAGCTCTTATTATCATCGGACCGACCGCAAATTGGGGTGCAAAAATTTGGGATGCAGACAGGTTTTCTAATTTAGTGCATCTGTTAACTAGTAATTTCCGTAGCTTGCAATCCGCTATGATAGCTGTGGTGGGCGGGCCTGGCGAAGAGTTACTTGCAAAACCAATACTTGATGCAATACCTTCCGGACGAAGAATAGACTTGGTTGGTGCGATACCATTTCTAGATGTAGCAGCTGTTCTTGAGAGAGCTACGCTTTACATTGGAAACGATAGTGGCCTCATGCATCTTTCGGCAGCGGTCGGTGCCCCGACACTAGGCTTGTTCGGTCCTACCCGCGAAGCAAACTACAGACCTTGGGGGCAAAGATGTGCATATGTCAGAACTATTGAGTCTTTTGAGCAATTATCAAGACATCCAGATTTTCGCCCCGACCCAACAAATAGCTTGATGGGAGGGCTTTCAGTTGAAACGGTACTCAATGCATGCGGTGAACTACTTAGTGAAACCGGCCGCAATTAATTCCTCGACAATCATTTCTGGCGTTACTGTACTTTGTAAGCTGCTCTGTTTAGTTTCAATAGCTTCAATAGGTGTAATTAGTGGATCGGGGTTTAAAGGTTTTGAACCGCAAAAAATGCCAAAGGCGCGCGTTCCGGCGGCGGCAGCAACATTTAATATTCCAGTATCATTTCCGATGCAGGCCTGACAGAATTTCGTGACTGCGGCGGCTTCTAATATGGGATGACTTATCAGTTGCTT
>CACHDV010000068.1 GCA_902578675.1 uncultured Alphaproteobacteria bacterium | reverse complement strand
CTTCAGAGCACCAAGTAAATTCTCACATTTTTCCGGTGTGACTGGGCAAAGCGCAAATGCAACATCTCCACTGGTTTCAACACTGGTTCCACCAAAGCCAACCATTAAAATAGGACCAAAGCCATCTTTATTTGTAATGCCGAGTATAACTTCTAAACCTGGCTCAACCATTTTTTGAACTAGAATGCCATCAATGGACGCTTTTGGGTTGTTGTTTTTAATGTTTTGGATAATGGTATTAAAGCTAGTTGTGACCTCATCGTTCCCAGTCAAGTTTAATGCCACGCCGCCCGCGGAAGATTTGTGCGGAATATCAGCGGATTGAATTTTCAGGGCTACCGGACAATCGAGGGTGTCTGCAGCTTTTACGACAGATTCTGTATCATTGACAAGAATCCCGCGGTTTACGGGAATGTCATATTGGTGAAGTATTTCCATTGAATGAAATTCAGTAATATTAGTCGCTTGTTTTCTTATTTCCTCCTCTAAGGCGGAAATATTACCGAGTTTATTTTCGGTTTGGACCCTATCTTTTAAAAGGCTTTTTTGTTTTCCCTTATATTGCTGCATAAGAGATATTGTGCGCGTGCAATTTCTTACATTAGTGAATAATGGCAGGCCGGCAGCCGCAAGTGTTTTACTGGATTTGTCGTGGGGGAGAGTATAGCTCCAAATCATAACGGGCTTTTGGGTTTCTCTCGATAGTTTTGTCAATAAGGTCTCTTCTTCAACAATTTTGTGAGGCACCTTGGTTGACGCAATCGTTATGACAGTATCGACATTATTTGCAGAAGCGATCATGCGACTAATATTTGCATAACCAACCTCTCTGACAACACCTGCAGTGCCATCAACGGGGTTCTGAGAGGTTCCATAACTTGGAAGATATTGATCGATTTCTTTTCGGGTCGTGGGATCTAATATGGGCACATCTAGTCCGTGTGCTCCACAGCTATCCGCCATCCATCCTCCGCCTCCTCCGGAGGCAGTGAAGATACCCACTCGGTTACCTTCTGGTAAGCGGTCGCCAAAATATATAAATCCAGAGGCGATATCTACCATCTCCTCAATGTCTTCGCCCTCTATAATACCATACTCATCAAAAACAGTTTTGTAGGCGGTATAGGAGCCTGCTAATGAGGCAGTATGAGAGGCAGCTGCGCGAGCTCCGGCGTCTGACCTGCCTATCTTTGTGACGATAATAGGCTTGCCGGCAACCAGAGCCTTTTCCGCTACACGTAAAAGTTTTGATGGTGTCTTTACATCTTCCATAAACAATAAAAACACGTCTGCTTGGTCGGTATCTATTAAGTACTCAACATAGTCGAGACTTTCTATGCAGGCTTCATTACCCGTAGTTATCACATAGCTAAATGGTAGATGTTTTGGTCGTGCTCGATCAAAAAAAGCAAATCCCATTCCTCCACTCTGTGCTATCGCGGCAACACGGCCTTTTGCTGTCCAGGGAGGGCTCAACGAGATACCTTCACCATCGACCGTAGGGCTAAAGGTTGGGCAAAGTTTATTTTCGGTATTTACAAAACCCTCTGAATTTGGACCGCTGATTAGCATCTCCGTCCTGTCAGCAAATGCTGACAGTTGAACCTGCAGATCATTCCCCGCAGAAGTACTGTCTTCTGCAAACCCCGATGATAGGATCAATGCAGCCTTGACGCCTGCTTTGTGGCAATCCTCAAGGGTTTGCAGGACGTACTCTGCAGGAATAATAAGTACGGCAAGTTCTACGATTTCAGGAACGTCTAAAATAGATGAAAAGGCTGGTTCGCCAAAAATATCTTTGTGGGAGCGGCTTACTGGATAGATCTTGCCATTGAAATCATGGCAATTTAATACTCTCACAATTCTTCCGCGTAAACTTCCGACGTCAGGTGAGGCGCCGATTACAGCAACCGACTTGGGCGATAAAAGGGGTTTTAGGTCAATCATAACGTTTCTTTTTTATCGTAAACCCAGTCCACGAGCGATAATTCCTCGTAAAACTTCGGTAGTTCCACCTTGAATTGTTAGCTTTGGAGCTATGTTGGTTGAGAATTGTAATAATTCATCGAAGTTTGTTCGGTTGCCAGGTTCATCATCTATGAAAGAAGCGAGTTCACGAGCTTTTGAGGGAAGGGCCTGTTCCCATATCGTTCCCACATCTTTTACTATTGATCCCTCAAGAACAGGTTCTTTTCCAGCCTGAAGCATTCCATTTACAGAAACGGACATTCTTCGTAACGTATGTAATTGAGCTACGAGCCGGCCAACGCCTTCCTTAGCCCTTATATCGGGCTCTTTGCCGAGTACGCGCACTAATTCGGGAAGCATATAGTATGTTTCAAGAAATCGTTCGGGACCACTTCTTTCATAAGCGAGCTCGCTGGTAGCTTGCTTCCAGGCGGAGTCTACCTCTCCTAAAAGATGATCTTCTGGTATGAATAAATTATCGAAGACGACTTCGTTGAAGTCATGCTTGCCAGCCATATTCCTTACGGGGTTTATGGTTATGTTTGGTTGTTTAAGATCAACTAAAAATTGTGTGAGGCCGTGTCTACGGTTTTCTTTCGTCGGGGGAGATGTGCGAAAAAGGCCGATCATGTAGTCAGCCTGGTGTGCGTTTGACGTCCACAATTTTGTGCCGTTTATAAGATAACCCCCGGCGGTTGGGGTAGCTTTCGTGCTTGCTGCAAATAAATCTGATCCGGAGTTTGGTTCACTTAGACCAATACAAAAGCAACAGTCTCCAGCCGTTATTCGTGGTAAAATATCGAGTTTAATATGTTCCTGCGCGTATTTTAAGAGAACTGGTCCACTTTGACGATCTGCCGTAAAATGACATGTTACAGGAGCATTTTGACTGCGAAATTCTTCGGTAACAACATAGCGCTCGAGGAAGCTTCTTTCTTGCCCGCCATACTTTTTTGGCCAGGTCATGCCTATCCATCCCCGCTTTCCAACTCTCTTGCTGAATTCTCTATCAAATCCGCTCTTTAGTATTGAAGAGGAGGGGTTAAAACTTCCATTTGCAATTTCTTCAGCCAAAAACTCCCTTACTTCAAGCCGAAGTTCCTCCGCTTCTGGAGGTAGACGGATTGGGTCAAAGTTTATCGATTGGCTCATATTCAAATCTTTCCTTTAAGTTTTAACGTGTAGTGAGAAGGGGCCAAAGTTCGTCTGCGCCATTTTCGGCAATTAACGCACCTAATTCGACAGCCCACTCACTTTCATTGCCAAAGTCGTCTCGCCAGTCCCAGAGCCTTTGGGTAAAGCGGTGCAATATATGTTCTTCGGTAAAGCCAATAGCGCCAAGCACTTGATGAGCTATCGCTGTTCCTTCACCAACAGCTTCACCTGTTCGGATTTTTGCTGATGATGCCTCAAAAAAAATTGCTTGCTCATTATCAGAACTATTTGCCAATGTGTCAGCAGCAGAATTCGCTACCGCCACTGCTGCGGCTGTCTCATTAGCCAATTTTGCTAAATTGTGCTGAACTGCTTGAAATTTTGCTATTGGTTTTTCAAATGCTACTCGCGTCTTGGCATGTTCTGTTGCTAATTCTAAAATTGCCATAAGCGCACCTCCGATCTGAAGAGATCGAATAGTAGCTCCCATAAGTTTTACTGACCGGTAGCTGAGGTCACCCTGCAACTTCTGAATGCTAATTGCGTCAACGTTATCAAATAAAATGGTGTCGCGAGGGTCTCCAGAGAGCCCTGAAAAAGATTTAATTTCACAATTGTTCTTGGCTACTAACGCAACTTTTGTGGAACCAGCGTCTTCGATCGCAGCCACAATATGATCAGCTTCGCTTGCGAAAGGCACACCCCTTACTTGTCCATTTAAAGTCCCATTCGAATGAATTGTTAGTTTATCTCGCGGACGAGTGGGAGCTACTGCCATTATTCCCGTGGGAATATTGATATTGGCGTTAGAAAGCAACCAGCCTCCCAATAATGTCTCGGGAAGAGCTATTGGTACGGCAAATTTTCCAGCCACCTCTATAATGCTGAACCCATCAGATAAACTTGCACCTGCGCCACCAAACTCTTCTGGCACCCATGCGGATGTGAGGCCGGATTCTTCCAGAGCATTCCATAAAAGTTGCTTCCACGAATCGTCTTTAGCTGCATTGATATTTTGCGGGTCGCACAGATCTTCAAATATTTTGGTTGTAGCGTCTATAAGTAGGTTGTCGTCTGACATTAAGTTTACTCACTTCTTTGATTTCAAGGCGGGAGAATACTCTTCGATATTTATAAACGCTATCACAATGGTGATAAGCTTATGAAAAATATTTATCATCGGGTTTTACCCGCAAAAGGGGTATTCGCATTCCTGCCCAACAATCTCAATCTAAGGAAATTAAGTAAGCTTATTACACCATATTCTCTTATCCTTGCACGATCGCCCGGAAGTTGAGTCATCTGCGCTTCGATGTGATCACCGATAGCAAGACCCAAATGTACAGTGCCGACTGGTTGTCCCTCTTGTTCTGAGGGACCTGCAACGCCAGTTGTTGATATTCCAACATCGGCCCCTAAAGCGTTTCTTGCACCTTCGGCCATAGCGCGTGCTGCGTCAGGGGTAACGACTGGTCCTTCGGGAACGTCCAGTATATTGTATTTTATTTCACTGGCATAAGCGACGATGCATCCTTTAAGGACATCACTCGAGCCAGGAACAGAAGTTAATCTTGCTCCAACCATTCCACCCGTGACAGATTCTGCGATCGCCAAAGTTAAATTTCTTTGTCTGAGCATATCCAAGACAACTGACTCCATTGTTTCTTCATCTGTTCCAAAGACAAATTCTCCAATAATTTCTCTTACTGCTTTTTCTTCATCAGATAATGCTTTCTCCGCTTCTTGTTCAGATCCCGCTTTGACTGTAATCCGAACTTTGAGGCCCTCAATACCACTCGCTTGGAACGCGATCGTCGCGCCTCCCACCTCATCCAAATACGCCATGCGTTCCGTAAGCATTTCATCGAGGCCTGACTCTGTTTGCCCCCAGGTTTTCAGTACTCGGCTCTTTATTATGGCGGTAAGTCCCGCTCTTTTTTTCATATCTGGTAAAATACATTCATTGACCATCATTTTCATTTCAAATGGCACACCGGGGACAGCGTAAATCACTTTGTCTCCAAGCGGGCATATTAGCCCAGGTGCTGTCCCTGGCATTTGAGGAATTGGCATGCCTCCCTTAGGTATATCTGCTTGCCGGAGATTGTTATCAGACATAACTCGACCGCGAGATTCAAAACGGTATCTTATCTTTTCGGCAATTTCGTCGTCTCGTATCAAGTCTACATCCATCACCTCAGCTATCACTTCTCTCGTGATGTCGTCTTGAGTTGGGCCTAGTCCGCCACTTACAATAACGGCATCCGAGCGTTCCAAAGCTTGCGTGATAGTATCTTTCATCCTTTGCCTGTTGTCGCCAATTGTAACTTGATAGAGACAGTCTATACCTGCAAGTGCCAACTGTTCACCAAGCCAGGCTGCATTTGAATTTACAATTTGCCCAAGCAATAGCTCTGTTCCTATGGCAATAAACTCACAACGCATTTTTTTTAACTCCCAGATATAGATTGTTATTAGCTTCTTCAGGAATACCCATAAAATCAATAAAAAGTGACATTTGGGCTTCAGCCATTTCTCGCCCTCTTTGGATAACGTGACCTGCTCTTGCGGCAATCTTCAAAAATTCTGTTATATCGGGTCTGGTTACAACATCAGCGACAACTATTTTGCCCTTTATTTTTTCAAGAGGGAAGGGCAGAGGGTCATTAACTTTCATTCCCAAGGGTGACGCATTTATTACGATGTCTATGCTTTGACCGGGAATAACTTGATCATAAATTAATGTAGTGGGGTATATTTTTCTAAGGTTAGATATCAAGTTAGTCTGTCGGTTTTTATTTGTTTCAAGTATCGATAGTTGTTTGGCGCCGGCCTCTGCAACCGAATCTGCTATTGCAGAGCCCGCACCTCCGCCTCCGACAAGAACAATATTTTTATTTTCTACCGTAGCGTTATTTTTTTTGAGAGCGGCAAGAAATCCCAAGCCATCCATCATATCCCCGTGCAGATAACCTTCAGCATCACGCTTTATGATATTTACTGCACCAATTCTTCGAGCACGCTCTGTAAAGGAATCAAGCAACTGCAATGTTTGTGTCTTGTGCGGAATCGTGACGCAGCACCCTAGACAATTTTGCCAGCCCTTCATCATCTTAAAAAAGTCTTCAAGGCTTGAGGGTAATAAATTGAACGTAATCATAGCAGCGTCGATACCGTGCTCCGTCAGATGGGCGTTCAAAACGGTAGGAGTTCTTACTTGCTCGACAGGGTGTCCAATCAGCGCATAAAACTTTGTAGAACCTGTGATTGGCAACGGGCTCATGGTCTTCCAGCTTTAGCTATCTTTACTCGGGTAGTTTCAATTCTACCTGCTCTTTGATTTGCTATGTCAGGGCCGGATCCTGTATTTGTGCAGATAAAAAGTGTTTTTCCATCGTTTCCGCCCAGCATGCAGGCATATGCGCCTCGCGTTTCAAGTTCCAGCTTGTCTGTTATTTCGCCTCCTTCCTTTATTCTTATGACTTCTTTATTCTTCGGGTCCGCTACCCAAATTGCTCCTTCTTCATCCAAACAAATACCGTCAGGGTACATATTGCTTGTTTCAGCAAAAACTCTTCGGTTTTTCAGTTCGCCGTTGTGTAATATGTCAAAAGCTGTAAGCCGACTTGCGCGTGTTTCTGCGATGATCAGAGTTGAATTATCTGGAGTGATAACCGCACCATTTGGAAACCAAAGATCTTCTGCTGCTATGCTAACTTTTCCGTTTGGGGCTACTCTCACAAGAGTTGTGGGCTTTGGTTTTTCTCCGGCGTGTCTATTAAAACCAAAGTTGCCAATATATGCTCCCCCACTTTTATCTACTACCATGTCGTTGCACCAATAATTCGAATAAGGCGATAAGTCTGCTTCTTCAACTAAGCGGTCATTACTGTGCCGAAGCAATTTTTGATCACGCATAGAAACGATTAATAACTCCCCCTGCGTATTCCACCCAAGACCTGAAGGTTGTTCTGGCACTGCTACGATGGTGTTTCTGGTTCCCTTTTCGTCTACTGTTATTACTTCGTGCGAATAAAAGT
>CACHDV010000067.1 GCA_902578675.1 uncultured Alphaproteobacteria bacterium | reverse complement strand
GAGGAGCTTGTTGATACAATTAGTCAGGTAAAGGCAAGACTGGGACATCCGAGTGTAGTGATTCATAATGCCGCAAAAAGCTCGCGTGGAAGTCTTTTAGAATTGGACCCAGAAGATTTAGAAGGAAATTTTAGGGTAAATACAACGGCCTTACTATATCTTGCTCGAGAAACGATTCCGGCTATGTTGGAAGCAGGAAAGGGCGCCATTCTTGTGACCGGGAATACTTCTGCGACCCGCGGTATCACCAACTGGGGTTTCTTTGCGTCGACTAAAGCCGCTCAGAGAATATTAGCGGAATCCATAGCTCGTGAGTTCGGACCACGAGGTATTCATACAGCTTATTTCATCATAGACGCCTTAATCGATACGCCGCGAACCAGGCCAATTCTGGGTGCTGGAAAGCCAGATGAATTTTTTGCTAAAGCGAGCTCTATTGCTGAGGAAATGTTCCGTGTGGCTCATCAAGATAAATCAACCTGGTCGTTTACAGTGGAGCTTAGGCCGTTTGGCGAAGTTTGGTAACAGGTCCCTTAGCAGATATTGGGATATATCGTCCATATTTCTTAAGATTCAGAAGATCGTTCGCTGCCCAGCCCCTGATCAAATTATTGATCTAAAAGCCAGATTAGTAGAGGGCTTGGCGGTTGGAGACGACAAAATTCTATACCAAACCGCAATAGCCCTCGCAATTATAGGTAGGGTGACCTAACTGCAATTTTTTTATTAGATTTCGTAGCAGTTTGATTAAATTGGCGTTATATTCAACGCGGTGTGCCAAACACCTCAGACCCTTAGTTTTTGTGGCGTAGATGCTCTTTAACAGCCCATAAACTAAGGGTCGTTTTTTCAAAACTTAACGTTTGTTTCGTAACGAATGATTATTTTTATTTCTGTAGCTGTTCAACAAGTACCGAATGAATGGTCGCGTAGTTTATAAATATTATTTAATCTATCGTGCCTAAGTTGTGCCGGAATTGAAGACCCCAAACTCCATTTTTCTTCACTGTTATCCAAATAGCTGTGATTAGCTTATGAGGCTGAACAGTTTCCGTTATCCAGCGTGCCTGTACTTTAAATACCGCAGAAAGATTACTTGAAACAATTTCATCAACGTGCTCATGCTCTGTTCGAAGCCAATCGGGAAATGCAGCAATTACAGTTTCCCATGGGGCAGGGTAATTTCTACCGTATTCCTCCGGGGAATTAACTGTTATAGAAACGCCGTTGAAGTTTTGATAGGTAAATGGGAAGATTACAGTTTCTATGTAGGTTTCTAAGTCTCGTTCATTTATAGCTCTCTGATGTTTATCAATTACTAATCTAGGCGTTTCCATTAAACTATTCCCTTTAAATTATTTAAATCGTTTATCCCGCCAAGCTATCGCTGCTTGCAAGCCCTGCTCCTTGCGGATTTTTGAGAACTCTTCTTTAACGGGGTCGGGAGCGGCATTTAATATAACATCAAGGTTTAATGAATTCGTGAGTGCTTGATCGAAACCCATTGACTCATATGAACTATTTATTGCTCTCTTTGTAAAAAAGACGGCGCGCGGGCTCGCCTGAGATATTTTTTTAGCTATTTTTTGTGCTTCAGAGAATACAAGCTCGTCGGAAACAATTTTATTTATAATCCCCATTCGGAGCGCGTCTTCGGAACTTAATTGATCTTCACCAGTTAAAAGTATTTCTTTTGCCTGTTTTGGTCCGGTAATCCACGGTAATAACATTGCTACGATGCCAGTCCCAAATCGTACCTCCGGTTCGCCAAATTTCGTGGTTTTTGCAGCAATTGTAATATCGCATGCCAATGCTAGTTCAAATGCACCAGCTAAACAGTAGCCATGGACTGCAGCGATGGTCGGTTTTGGTGAATGCCAGAACTGCATGATGAAATCGAACTGTAGTTTTAATTGTTTTTCCCAATCATTAACATTATTCATTTTCCGTTCAGCCGCTGCTTTCAAATCAAAGCCAGGTGAGAACGCTCGGCCTTCGCCACGAACCAAAATAGCATGGATAGTATCGTCATTATTTAGTGCGTTAACTTTTTGAATCGTTTTTTCCATCATCTCATTATTAAAGGCATTGAGCACTGTTGGACGATTAAACGTTAGAATAGCTATTGAAGAGTCCTGCTCTATCTTTATTATTTCTTCAGAATTCATTCGATTAATCTCGCAAATTAAGGTTTATGTTTCCTTTTATGCTTTGCTGTCGAAAAATTAGAAAGCCTCCAATTTAATAGCTATCAAACCAAGTAAGATTACGATCGCGATTATAGCCCATTTGATAATACGCAATTCCTGATTAGTTCGTGACAGTTGGTTGTTAGTTTTATGAAGGGTGCCATGAAGCTGCTCCAATTCGCCTTCAATGCTCCGCATGAACATTTCGTTTTTTTCTTTAGTGTATTGGCGCGGCTTGGTCATCATCTATTCATCCTTGATGGCATTTTTGAAAGCCAAATAACAAAAACCTTTTATTGCTAAAATAGGATAAACGATTTTAATAATCAAAAAATCTTAAATGTGTGATTTCCGATTTGATTTTAAAAAGACATTGCGGCCGTATTAATATTTAAGAGTTGGTCGGAAAAGTCTCGAATAAATTCATTACATTTTCGCTGTTATAATCCTTCTCTTTTAATTGTTCTGCATCCCATTCGCTCCGATGAGGTGCATTAAAAAAGTCTCCGCCATAAACATGAATAGCGCCTGAGAACTTAGGTATTGGGTTGGTTACGGAATGTATTATGTCCTTACCAAGCGGTGTAACATCTCCAACACACAATGATTTGGCACCAGCAGCTTCTATTACTCCATCTGGCTGGTCTGTTCTTCGCCAAAAAACGTTGTCTTCCCTGCCTGAGTATATGCCAATGACTGCCCACATGTTGTGATTGTGGGGAAAAACCGTCATCCAAGGCGCCCAAGTGACATTAACGATTGTTAACTCATCGGAGTGATAAATAGTTGTTGCACCGGCTTTTTCGAGCGGTCCAAGAGCGGCAATCAAATCACCTGGATTACTCACAGCACTCTCTACTAATTCTTTGATTCCAAGGTGAGATTGATCATTGCTTATAGAAACTTTGCAATCTTCGATAAAGTTGCCAAGATTGAACATTTTTTTCCCCTGTGTATAAAATGTCGATCGTTAAGTTATGATTGAGAAGCTAAAAGTTCCTTAACAAGTTTTCGGCCTGTTTGATCATCGACGACAGGCTTAACAATTGGAAAGGTGCACATGCTTGACCAAGACATCATCCAACTGGTTAAATTTTCTTGGTTTTCAGTCTCAACAATTATAACACCGTTTCCATTCGGCACGTCATGCCAACGGCCGATTTGTTTTACGTTTGTTGGGTATTCATTTTCGATTTGTTCATCTGTCATATTTGCAAAAAAGGTTTGACACTCGATTTGCTTGTCGCGGTCTACTTGATAGGTGACTAGAAATAACATCCGATTTCTCCAGAAACTTTAGGGTTCATAAGGAATTATAAGATCAATAAGGAACGTATAACTCAAGTTACAATCATGTTACCGAAAAATAGTCGTTAGAGGTCCAGATTTGTAATCAAACTTTCACACTAATATGAATGAAAACACTTTATTGAGTCTGAGGTCCAAACGGATTATCATAAAAATAGGGGGAATTATGACTGATAAAAGTTTGTATGAACGTTTAGGAGGAACGTATGGCATTGCCGCTGCTGTCGACGTTTTGGTTGAAAAGCTATTCAAAAATGAGATTATAAATCAGAATCCAGCAGTGGAAGATTTCCATAAACACGAGGCCAATAAACCCGGGTACAAGGTTTTAGTGACGACATGGTCCATTGAAAAAACGGGCGGACCAAAATGTTACCACGGACGAGACATGCTTGAGGCACATAAACACCTTAACATAAGTGGCGATCATTTTGATGTTGTGGGGCAGATTGTTTTCGAGACACTAGATGAACTTGGCTGTCCGGCAGCGGAAAGAGATGAGTTCTTGGGGCTATTAGCAAGTTACCGAGACGAAGTAGTTTCTGATACCTGAAAGACAAATTGACAGTTCGGCTCTAATATAAATCAAGCTGACTTCGAGCCCATTTTTATCGATAGTGTTAAACGGCGTTTCTAATTATTCTGAAATCTCTTTTTAGTGTACCGTTCAGAGATTCCATTGCTGTTTTATAAGAACGACTGTTGTATGCTGCTACGGCTGTTTCATAGCTATCGAATTCAATAACAACAGTTCTCAATCCAACCTCATTGTCTTCATAGCTTTCTTCGTTATTGCCTGCGATAACGATGCGACCATTGAATTCGTCTAAAGTGGTTTTAGCAAGTTTAGCATACGTTGCGTAAAGATTCTGATCAGGAATATTTTGTTGAGTAACTATCCAATAACCTTTGGCCAATATCGCACCCTTATTTCAAATATAAAAAAATCTGTTTAAATTTATCAAAAGCGGTTTTGAAACTTAAAAATTAAACAATTGCCAGCGGAAAAAGACAATGAAAAATCGAAAAATTTTTACATTATTAATAAAAAGGGGTGTATTTGCATGAGCTTAGCTTCTACAGGGTTTTGGGCTGATTTAGCCGCTATATTTGGGGCAATATCGATTTTTATCACCTTGATTTTCATCGTTATCGAATTGCGGAAGAATTTTGAACAATTCAGAATAATTCGCGAAATCAATTTGCACGATGTTCAAAACCAATATTATTTATTTTGGAGCAGGCCTAATAATGCAGAATTAATTCTCAAGGCCTCAAAAAATTTTAACAACCTTACTGCAGCAGAAAAGTTTAGCTTTGAGAATTATGTCGAATTCAGGATTCGTTTTTTTTCATTCGGTTTTAATATAGTTGATAAAAATAAGGAACTTATCTCTGCCCAAAACTCAAGAATCAAATATTTTTTTAGTGATGCTGGTGTTCGTTCTTGTTATTACAAAATGAAAAAGGAAGGGCGTATACCATCTTTATGGTCAGAAGTTATCGAAAGAGCAATGTAGTAAATGACTCCAAAAACTATTGTTAAGCGACGTGTTGTTACTAAATCGATTAGCAGCGATGAGGGACTTCGTTGTGTCGATATTTTTCGTCGAGAGGACAATAGCTTTGGGTTTGAGGAATATAGAAAAGACCCTGAAGCTAACGAAGGTTGGTTTAAAATAGGTTTTTTTGAGAAAGTTACTCAGTTTGCGTCTGAGGATGATGCTTTTGATGAAGCATGCAAGCTAATCCCTTGGTTAAATAAAAAATGTTTAGCTTAAGTAGATAGCTTTAAATTTCTTGCAAAAAAATAAATTTAATCGACTTATTTCGTTTTAATATTCCAATACTTTGTTGAACGATAATATTACCGAAGCTATCTTTAGATTAATACAAATTTTGAAAAGAAGGACCACTTAGTACGATGACAATAATATCCCCAAGTTTTGACCTGAATAGAGTCGAATGGCGTCATATAACGGACCCCGATTGTAAAGAGTTTAAAGTCGATTTTGAATATAGTCTTTTAGGTTACAATATACCCAACGGTCGCCTCGATATGCTTTTACGTTATGGGAATTTGGGGCACTGTCGTAGACATCGTCACGTCGCATCAACGATGACCATGGTTTTAGAAGGTGAACAACATCTTGCAGAATGGCAACCCGACGGTTCAAAAAAATCCGTCCATCGTAAAAAGGGTGACTATGCGCTTGCAGGTTCGGATGCGTTGCCGCACGATGAATGGGGTGGGGAGCAGGGTGGCACAATTCTTCTATCTATGCATGCGCCCGATGGTATTTTAATAGAATATTTCGATGAAACTATGTCCAATAGTTGGACACTATCTGTGGAGCAATATGCTAAAAGTTGGGAAGCGGGCTCAGTGTACGGAGCAAAATCTTACTAATTTTCAGTTTTAAATTTAAGTTGTGGTGCAAAGATGCTTTCGCCGAAACAGATTGAAAAGTATGCGAAAAACGGTTACCTGCCTGGAATACCGATACTATCCGCTCAGGAGGTAAAACACTTTAATGAATCTTGTCATCGCTGCTGCGGCGTGGAGATTAAAGATGGGGTTCGGCGTCAAGCCTCTAATCGAGTTAAGCCCTTTTTACTGTTCCCATGGGCGTCGAAATTAATCCGTCATAAAGGTATTCTAGACGCGGTAGAGTCGTTAATCGGGCCGAACATATTCGTTTTTCATACAACAGTTTGGTTCAAAAATGCGGGTGCTGGAAATTATGTGCCTTGGCATCAAGACGCTACATATTTCGGCCTTTATCCATATGAGCATGTTACAGCATGGGTAGCTCTCACAGACTCTACTTTAGAAAATGGTTGTGTTGAAGTTTTGCCCGGATCACACAATTCTGGTCAAAAGCCACATCGTGACAATCGAGACGAGCTCGCTATGTTATCACGAGGACAAACGCTCTCAATAAATCTAGATGAAAGTTCAGGCGTGCCGCTGGAGCTCTTGGCCGGCGATGTTTCATTTCACCACACGTTATTAATGCATCGGTCCGCACCTAACAAATCAAGAGAACCTCGCATTGGCATTGGTATAAGCTATATACCAACCCACGTAAGACACTTAACAAAAACGCGCTTGTCAGCGACACTAGTTCGTGGGGTCGACAGGTTTGGTTATTTCGATAAGGAACCTTCGCCCAAAAAAGAGAATGATGAAGCCGCCATATCAGCGCATGCAGAGTCGCTAGCCCGCTTTCAAGAGGCGTCGGAAAGTATCCCTGAGATGAAAGAAATTCACTGATAGGCTTTGGAAGTTATTTAAGAGAATATTTTAGTTTGGTAAAGTTTCTATCTTACAAAATTGAACAACTTCGGAAATTATTCAGCATTGTCCGATAACGACCAAATTAATTCATCATGATGTACTTTCGCACTTAAGTTCATAAATCGTCTATGTGACATTACGCAGCCTGTCCATAGTTCCACCCAGATTTCGAGAATTATATTCCGTTCCACGCCCTTAATATCTCGAACAATCCGAAGAGGCGATTGGTTTATAGTAATGTTGTTGTTATTTGTTGTTGTTTTTATATTGTCTCCCATACCAGAAAAAACAGATGATAAAAATTGCGCGGCAGCCAGTAAATTTCCATCTTTGCAATTGAGTTCTTCAGCCATCCTTTGATATTGTTGGAGTCCTGTTAATCTGGCAGCGCGTTTACCTATATCCAATGTCTCACTTTCGCCAATAGTATTTGCTAATTCTATAATACCGTTACGGCAAAATTCGACTGCATAATTTCTTTTGGCTTTGTCGAGTCTTTCCTTTGTCCAGTGTCTGTCCGGTGGTAATGGCTGCTCGTTGGGATTAAAAT
>CACHDV010000066.1 GCA_902578675.1 uncultured Alphaproteobacteria bacterium | reverse complement strand
CAGGCGTTATTGCCAAGGAAGTTTGGACTGTTGCACCAGATACGGATTACAGTGGCGGATCTAGGCAGATTAATCTTCATAAGCCACTGCGAATAAATACTCATGGCGACAAAAGGTATTCGGTGTCTGGTTCACCAGCAGATTGTGTGATGGTCGGAGTTGGTGAACTATTAAAAGATAAAAATGTTGATTTAGTATTGTCAGGTGTAAATGCTGGAGTGAACATCGGAGGGGATGTTGGGTTTAGTGGTACGGTTGGAGCCGCGATGACTGCGAACGTAATAGGGTTGCCTGGTGTTGCGCTTAGCCAGGCATGGAAGGAAAGAGATAATATACCTTGGGAGACATCACAGAAGTGGCTTCCTGAAATACTACAAATATTAATTAAAAATAAAAATTGGCCTTGGAAGTTTGTCCCTAATATCAATGTTCCTGCCGTACCGTCAGATGAAGTCGAAGGTGTCTCGGTCTCTCAACAGGGATATTCCACGAGTGTTAGTCCCTTGATAGAGAAGCGTATAGATCTTCGCCAGCAAGAGTATATGTGGCTTTATCTTTCTAAAGACCACGGTCATCCAGGTGATGATGAAGATATTTCGGTTCTAAGGTCCAATCGAGTTTCAGTATCGTTTTTAACGCGAAGTATTACGGATCAAGAAGTTACCAGTGAGCTATCTTCTTTGTTTGAAAAATAATCAGCGAATTGAACGGTTAAAAGGTCGTATATTACAGTTGGGAAAGACTTGTCATTAGGCTTTCGCCGTTTCGATAAATTTTTGCACGGATGAGGTAATTTTTTATTGGTCAATATATTGATTTTCCCTAATGATCAAAAATTGGGTGAAAAGCTTTTTTGAGTAAGGGAGAACAGGATGCTTAATGGTCGTATGATGGATATGCCATTACTAATTTCAAGTATAATCGATTATGCAGCAGATGTGAGAAGCTCTTCTGAAATAGTGTCGCAGACTGTTGAAGGAAATATTCATAGGTATACGTATGCTGACTCCCATAGACGAACCTCTCAGCTTGCTAATGCGCTTAAAAAGTTAGGTGTAAACGAAGGTGATCGGGTTGCCACCTTGGCATGGAATGGGTATCGGCATTTTGAGTTATACTACGCCGTTACTGGCATAGGAGCGGTGTGCCACACAATAAATCCTCGTTTGTTTGCTGACCAAATTATCTATGTCATAAATCATGCAAAAGACCGCATAATCTTTATTGATCAAACGTTCGTTCCGATAGTGGAAAAATTAGTCGATCGCCTCCCGAATGATTTGATATACGTTATTCTTTGTAATAAAGGCGATATGCCTGACACGTCTTTGCCTAAACCGTTGTGTTTTGAAGAACTAATTTCCTCCGAGGCATCAACTATAAGTTGGCCAAATTTAGACGAAAGAGCCGCTTCATCTTTATGCTATACTTCTGGGACGACAGGTAATCCAAAGGGTGTACTATACTCTCACCGTTCAATACTACTGCACACTTTTGGCATGCTTACATTTGCTGCAGATGTTGGGCTTACGCCATCTTCGACGGTTCTTCCGGTTGTGCCACTATTTCATGCAAACGCCTGGGGGCTCCCATTTGCGGTGCCTTTGGTTGGAGCAAAATTAGTGTTTCCGGGTGCTGCACTCGATGGTGCTAGTCTTTTTTCTTTAATGGACAGAGAAAGAGTAAAAGCAGCTTGGGGAGTGCCAACAATCTGGTTGGGCCTGTTGGCAGAAATGAGAAAACAAAAAAGAAAACCTCAAGATTTCTCATTTATGCTTTCAGGAGGGTCTGCAGTGCCAAGGTCAATGATTCAGGAACTTGAAAAAGAGTTTGGTGTTGATGTCACCCATGGGTGGGGCATGACTGAATGTAGTCCCGTAGGATCAACTACGACCCTAGGCTCCCAAACCAAAGAATTATCCTTTGATGAAAAGGTAGAATTAAAAACATATCAAGGCCGCCGTATGTATACGGTGGATATGAGAATTGTTGGGGAAGATGGCAAATTATTACCGCATGATGGTAAAGCATTCGGTGAGTTGCAGGTTAAGGGACATGCAATAATTGATGGATACCATGAGGACGAAGAAGCAAGTGTTGCAGCTATGACCGAAGATGGATGGTTAAAAACGGGTGATGTTGCCAGAATAACGCCAGAAGGTTTTATGATGTTGGTCGACAGAACTAAGGACTTAATTAAGTCTGGGGGAGAATGGATCAGTTCGATCGATTTAGAAAATGCTGCACAAGGACATCCATCAATCATGGAATGTGCAGTTATCTCGGCGTATCATCCCCAATGGGGTGAAAGGCCGCTTCTGATTGCTGTTACTGAAAATGATGTCACTTTAAATTTAGAGGATATCCATGAATATCTGAATGATAAAGTTGCAAAATGGTGGTTGCCAGATGATGTTGTGTTTGTCGAAGAATTACCTCACACCGCGACTGGGAAAATCTCCAAAATGACGCTAAGAGAGCAATTTAAGGACTATAAATTTGAACATAGTGAAAGTTAAAAAGCGACAGCGTCTGAAATAAACAAGTACATTAGTTTTTGGAAACAGGTGAATTTATGGATAACGTTAGAATAGCAGTCGATGTTGGCGGTACATTTACGGATATAGCACTTGAGCACGCCGAGGGTATGACCACTAAAAAAGTACTGACAACTCCTGACAAACCCGAAGAAGGAGTATTGAGCGGTATAAAGTCTACCCTAACAGAAGCAAATATCTCGCCGAGTGAAATCAAAATTTTAATTCACGGTACAACACTAGCAACTAATGCATTGATAGAGCGTAAGGGTGCAAAAGTCGCTTTGATAACCACTGAAGGGCTGAGAGATTCTGTTGAAATGGCGCAAGAGAACAGGTTTGAACAGTATGATATCAACATAGATCGTCCCAAGCCGTTGGTGCCAAGGTATTTGCGTTGGGGAATTAGGGAAAGAATGAACGTAAATGGAGAGGTGCTTATTCAATTGGAAGATAAATCAATAGAGCAATTACTTCCAATGATTGACAAGAATCAAATCGAAGCAATCGCAATCGGTTTGATCCACTCCTACGCAAATTCGATGCATGAGGAAAAAATAGCTGAGCGTTTATCAGCCGCTCGACCAGATCTTTCTATAACGCTCTCAAGTCAAGTTTGCCCCGAAATAAGAGAATATGAACGACAGTCTACGGCATGTGCTAATGCCTATGTTCAGCCTTTGATGTCGCGTTATTTGACAAAGCTTGATGAGGCTTTGCAATCAATGGGCTTTATGTGTCCATTTTTGTTAATGACTTCTGGGGGTGGTTTAACAACACTCGATACATCAATAAAATTTCCTGTTCGATTGGTTGAGTCAGGACCAGCTGGTGGTGCTATTTTAGCAACAGAAATCGCGAAAGAATGCGGGATAGAAAATGTGTTATCGTTTGATATGGGAGGTACGACGGCAAAAATCTGTCTAATTGATGATTATACACCTCAAATGACGAGGACTTTTGAAGTAGCTCGTGTCTATAGAAATCTAAAGGGAAGCGGCCTACCACTTCGCATTCCGGCCATTGAAATGGTGGAAATAGGGGCAGGTGGAGGCTCTATCGCAAAGGTTGACGGCATGAAACGGATATCAGTGGGGCCCGAAAGCTCAGGAGCATCTCCTGGTCCCGCTTGTTATGGTCAAGGTGGGCTGGATGCTACCGTTACTGATGCAGATGTCATCTTGGGACGAATAGACCCTAAGGATTTTGCTGGTGGAGCTGTTAAACTCGCTCCGGAGAAGGCAGACTTGGTACTTCAAAAGGCGGTTGGCGATCAATTATCCTTGGATAGTTCTCTCTCAGCTTTTGGGGTTTCGGAAATTGTCGATGAAAACATGGCGAACGCTGCTAGAGTTCACGCTATCGAATGGGGAAAAGATATAAGTGCTAGATCAATGATTGCGTTTGGTGGAGCAGCGCCGCTACATGCTCTTAGACTTGCGGAAAAACTTGATATTAATAAGGTCATTATCCCGGCAGGCGCGGGAGTGGGTTCTGCAATTGGCTTTTTGAGAGCTCCAATATCCTACGAGGTTGTTAGAAGTCGTTACATGAGCTTGCAGCATTTTGATCCGGATATTGTGAATGAGCTCATGAAAGAGATGTCTGAAGAAGCGAGAGAAATTGTAACTTCCGGATCAGATGCATCCGAGCTGAAGGAGCAAAGGCTGGCTTACATGCGATACGAGGGACAAGGGCACGAAATTGTGGTGCCAGTTCCTGTGCGCGAGTTAGAAGTAAAGGATGCAGATACATTGCGTGAATTATTTGAAAGTGAATATTCAAATCTTTATGGCAGATCTGTACCTGGCCAAAAACCAGAGATCCTGAGCTGGACACTTTCTGTAAGCGCGCCCGGACAGCCGCCGATCCAGGCGCTTACAAAGGTTGATAGTAATTCGGCCTCCAGTTTTGGAGGGACACGGAAGTTATTTGACCCTTCTTTGTCGGATTTTGTTGAAGCCACTGTCTATCAAAGAAATGAATTGGGTTCACACGCGGAAAATTTTGGGCCGGCAGCAGTTGTCGAAACTCAGACCACTACTATCATACCGAGTGGTTATTCCTTCCAATTAAATGAATTCGGACATCTCGTAATAGAGAAAAACTAGACTAGGAGTTATTTCATGACGGTAAATAACGCTCTTGAGCAAATTAATCTTCAAATACAATGGAATCGAATTCTTTCGGTTGTTGAGGAGCAGGCCCAAGTATTGGTTAGAACTGCATTTTCAACAGCCGCCCGCGAGGCTGGGGACATCTCGGCAGGGGTGTTTGATTGTGATGGGAGAATGCTTGCCCAGGCGGTTACCGGCACGCCGGGCCATGTCAATGCAATGGCTGCGTCGGTAGGATCTTTTTTAGAAATTTTTCCACTTAAAGAGATGGAAGAGGGCGATGTCTATGTGACTAACGATCCTTGGAAGGGAACTGGTCATTTAAACGATTTTACCGTCGTTACACCAACGTTCCGAAATGGAGAGGCGGTTGCAATTTTCGCTTGCACTACTCACGTTGTTGATGTTGGGGGGAGAGGCTTTGGTGCTGATGGAAGACAAGTCTATGAAGAAGGCTTAAATATTCCTATCATGCCGCTGGCAAAAAAAGGAAAATTTTCGGAGATTATCTTTTCTATCATTAGAGCGAATGTGCGAAATCCGGTGGAGGTGGAGGGTGATTTATATTCTCTTGCTTCATGTAATGAAGTAGGGGGGCGTCGGCTTGTTGCCATGATGGACGAATTCGGGATGTCGAATCTGAATCATTTAAGCAATCACATCATTGAAACGTCTAAAAGCGGAATGCTAGACGAGGTTAAACGTCTAAAGTTTGGTAAATATAAAAATTCCATGCGCATCGATGGGTTCGAAAAAGAATTAGATTTAGTTTGTGAAATGACAATTTCAGAAACCGGAATAGATCTGGATTTCACTGGGACGTCTGGCACCTCGTCTTACGGAATAAATGTTCCAGTAACGTATACAGAAGCCTATGCCACCTTCGGGGTTCGGTGTGTGATCGGGTCTCGGGTTCCAAATAATGCAGGGTCTTTAAGCCCCGTTAGGATTAAGGCGCCTTCAGGCTGTATTTTAAACGCTCCTCATCCAGCTGCGGTTACGGGGCGGCATGTTATAGGACAGATGCTGCCGGACGTAGTCTTAGGATGCTTAAACCAAGTTATACCGGATAGAGTGCCTGCTGAAGGTACATCCTGTCTCTGGAACCCCGTTCTTCTAGGGGGGCATGGGTTAACAGAAGAGGACTACGGCGATGCTAGACCGTTTGCGATGAATACATTTCATTCGGGTGGAACCGGTGCACGCCCAGCCAAGGACGGACTAGATGCCACGGCTTTTCCTTCAGGTGTTAAAAATACCCCCATAGAAGTTAACGAGACGATTGCTCCATTAATCTTCTGGAAGAAGGAGTATAGAATGGATAGTGGTGGTCCGGGTGTCCATAGGGGAGGAGTTGGGCAAGTAATGGAAATATCACATGCTCAAGGAGCCCCTTTTGCTATTAATTCGATGTTTGATCGTGTTATTCATCCGCCTCGGGGTAGAAACGGTGGTAGTAGTGGTAAGACAGGGCGACTCTACCTGAAATCAGGGCAAGAACTTATGGGTAAGGGACGCCAAAGTATTCCTGCTGGAGATAGAATAATAATAGAAATGCCGGGCGGCGGCGGTCTTGGTAATGCTAAAGGTAGAGATCCTAAAAAGGTCGAAGATGACCTTTTGAATGGATATATAAGCGAGTTAAAGGCCAAAGAAGATTATGGATACTCCAATTAAGTAGTAGTTTTAGATCACAAGACTCAGCCTTGCTCAAATTAAGGTAGTTATTTTATGAGTGGGTCGAGCGCTCCGAAGAATATATTTCAAATTGGCCTAAAGCTATGGCTAATACTTTTGATGGTTCAACTATCAAACATGCTGTTTGGCATGACCATAACCATTGCTAATGTGGTACTACCCCAAATCCGAGGGACAATGTCCGTTAGTCAAGATGAAGCATCTTGGTCAGTCACATTAAATCTTGTTGCGGCTGCCGTGGCCACCCCACTAACTGGTTGGCTGGCGGGCCGATTAGGTTGGCGTACCCTTATGTTTGGGACGGTTCTCGGCTTTACGATTAGCTCTTTTTTGTGTGCTGTTGCACCGAATTTGGAAACCTTGATACTTTTCCGGATTGGACAGGGTATCTTTGGAGCACCAATTATGCCCCTCGGGCAAGCTATAATACTTTCTAGTTTTCCAAAGCATCTTCAACCAACTGCCATTGTTTTGTGGGGAGTAGGTGCCGTTTTTGGCCCGGTTGTTGGGCCAGTTATAGGAAGTATGATGGCAGAACTATATGACTGGCGAGCAGCTTTTTTTATCTTAGTCCCGGTGGGTGCTGTCACTCTTGCCTGCATTTGGTTCGCTTTATCGAGTCATAATAGAGGTGAAGGGAATCACTTTGATTGGATTGGCTTTCTTGCTTTGTCACTAGCGATTATTTCATTGCAACTAATTTTTGATAGAGGTCATAGACTTGATTGGTTTGATTCTCACGTCATAACATTTCTTACAGTCATCGGTTTATTGTCGTTTTGGATATTTTTAGTGCATTGTTTTTTTTCAAAAAATCCTTTCGTTAACCTTCGGATATTTTTGGATAAAAATTTTAGTTTAGGTACCATTATATCTTTCATAATGGGAACATTAGCATTCACAGGCTTGGTGTTATTTCCGAGTTTATTGCATGATCTGCGAGGGTATCCAGATAGCCTCATTGGAATATTGGTGGGTTCGAGAGGATTTGGAAACTGGATTGCGTTCCTAGTGATAATCCCACTTACTAAATCCTTACCAAGAGTTTCACTAAGCATCGGGTTACTCATTCAAGCCTTCGCCAGCTACATGATGGCACAGTTTGATATCAATCTGACTAATTTTGATATCATCTGGACAAATGTTTTACTCGGCTTCGGGCAGAGTATTGCTTTCACACCTATG
>CACHDV010000065.1 GCA_902578675.1 uncultured Alphaproteobacteria bacterium | reverse complement strand
AGGTCGCTTGATAAATTAAGCCCGTGCAGGCAACTGTAAAAAGAAGTAACAATATACCCCTCCTCATATCACCTTCCGAGCTTTCAGGTTTGTCGTTATCCATCTTCACTTCATTTTCTTTTATTAAACCTTTCAAAGAAAATATGAGGAGTGTAATGCCAACGATTATACTGAAAATCCCCGGCACGATGAATGCCGCTCGCCACGAGAAAACGTCTGTTAAAGCTCCTGCCATAATGGGAGCTATTCCCATGCCCAAACTGCCAAAAACACCATTTATTCCAAGTGCTTTACCCCTATTATTAATAGTTCTTGCTATCCAGGCAATCCCTACCGGGTGATAAATGGAACCAAAGAACCCAACAAGTGCAAAAGAAAGGACTATTTGTATCTGATTATCAGCAAGCCCAACGAGTATCGCAGATAAGCCTGTTCCAAAGAAAAATACTACCATCATATTGATAGCACCCCACTTATCGCCTAGATAACCGGCGGGGAGCGCCGCTGCGCCAAACAAAATATTTCCTGCCAACATAAGACTTATTAAAACATGGTACGGCGCAGAAAACTCGCCCTCTAACGCCAAGACAACTGTTGGATAAATCATCATGAAGAGATGGGATAACGCATGCCCTGTATTTGAAAAAACCTGCGTATATCTAAAGTTTTGGTCCACCATTTGAAGTTTGTTTGCTTCCATCTGTAGCATTATATGGTCGGAGCGGCGGGACTTGAACCCACGACCTCTACACCCCCAGTGTAGCGCGCTACCAGGCTGCGCCACGCTCCGACAAGCTTCAATCTATACCTATTATTACAATGAAATCTATACCTTACTTGCGTTTTTTCTCTTAACATAAAGACGAGAAGCGATGAGCAGTAATGGCAGATAATAAATGGACTCTTTTACTAAAGCGAAGTGCCACATACTTATCTGTGTCGAGTGTAGTACCAAAACGGGAAAGCAAAATGAAATCGTGGGCTATAAAATATCTACTTTAGTGGCGCAACAATACCAGTAGCTATACCGCTAGTGCCGATACCTTAGTCGCAGGCCGTTGCAATGCAAATGCCTTGGTGGGAGTAGTATGCAGCTGGTGATCACGTTCGGTGATTAAAAATTGCGCGACTGCTGCAGGAGCGTTTCGAGCGGCAATTTTCTCGGCCTCGGGGTTATAATTAGTGTTTGTATTAACATCGTAAGTAAAGCATTTGCCACTTGCGTCTGTAACAAACTCAATACCAGCAATATCAATTCCATTAGCTCTAAGAAAGGCTTCATAGCGGCTTGCGAGCTCGGTATCGATAGAGTCAATAATGGTGAATTGTGGAGTTGCCTCTGCACCTGGCATTTGGCACACGTCAGCAGGACATAATTCAAACCCTTTGGTTGCGTCAATCTCAACGGCGTAATTAAATTTACCCCCTATAAATTCCGCCCGTGTTACAATTCCGCGTGGGGACTTTATATAGCTTTGAACCAATGTGACACCGTCTATTGATGGCTCAATTTCACCTGCTTTAATGGCCGTAGCCGCTGCCGCTGCCGTTTCAAAACCGGCGACACCACTACCTTTACCACCGCGGTTTGGCTTTAAAATGACGGGACCGTCACCAAATCGATCCAACAACCGTGATATAGCTGGAAAGCCTAACCCGACCAAGGTGCGCGGCACGGTGATTCCAGCGGCTTCAAGGGCTGCGTACTGGGCGGCTTTATTTACCTCTAATTGCAGAGCACGACTGCCATTAATGACGCGTCGTCCGTGCCGTTCGAGCCAGGCTAGCGTGATACTCGTCAATTCAGGCACTCGATCATGACCGCGGGTGAATGAGGATGCGCTCATGCGATTATAAAAAACCCCTTCCGGTGGTACTTGGCCAAGATCAAGATCATAATCTGCCATATTCCATTCGGTGAAGCGGGTGTTCCTTGCTGCAAAAGCTGCTGTGAAAGGTGGCAGCCATTCAGGATTTTCGTGAATTATAAAAATTTCTGCTGCCGTTAAACTACTTTCTTATGCCAATGGTTACATTATCGATCTGATAGAACGTGTCACAATTTAGCACTTGAAGTAATTTATTTTACTATTTTCAGCAATAGCGAAGCAAATAAGTAATAATTTTCTCATATCAACCTAATAACAAAAATTTTTATTATGAGCGCTGCAAGGGAATGAATAATTACCGTCTTAACTGCACCAATTTCCCTGTCCTAAAGCTACGTAAGGACTACTAGTCCACAGATTTTGTTCAGCTTTAATGATTTTTTGTTATGGACTTTGTGATGCGTTTTTTGCAGCGGGCACCATCAAAATTAACACTATTTATTGTCACAAAACTTTGTCAGCGTCGTCATCGTTACTAATGAATTTATTTGGAGAATAAGATGAAGAAAAATTTTGGCCGTAGAGGTCGCTGGGCACTATTTGTTAGTACCATAGCCCTCTCGGCAATGCTGGTAATTGCACCACAAGCAACAAAGGTGCAAGCTCAAGGTACTTTGAAAGTTGGAATGACCCTAGCAGATATCCCGGTTTCATTTGGACAACCAGATCAAGGTTTTGAAGGTTTTAGGTTTATGGGGCTCATGTTATACGACGCACTCATCAATTGGGACATGTCTCAGGGCGACAAACCGTCAGGTTTAATTCCTGGACTAGCTGAAAGTTGGTCAGTAGATCCGAGCGATAAAACAAAATGGACTTTCAACCTCAGAAAAAACGTAAAGTTCCACGATGGGTCTACGTTTAATGCCGACGCTGTAATTTTTAATTTTGACAAATTGTTAGATAAGAATTCACCTCAATTCAGTGCGCGGCAAGGAAGCTTGGTAAATTTTCGAATTCCGTCAATAAAATCTTATAAAAAAATTGATGACTATACTGTTGAGTTTACTACTCATAAACCCGACTCTTTCGTACCTTACCAACTCTGCTATATATTAATGGCTAGTCCGACACAGTGGGAAAAAACCGGCAAAGACTGGAACATTTTTGCTAAAACGCCGTCAGGCACAGGTCCATGGAAACTAGAAACCCTCGTCCCTCGAGAAAAAGCGGAGTTTGTGCCATTTAAAGGTCACTGGGATGCTACTAGAGTTCCAAAACTTGACAAAGTAATAACTATACCAATTCCCGACCCAAATGCTAGGACAGCAGCATTATTGTCCGGTCAAGTAGATTGGATTGAAGCACCAGCCCCAGATGCCATTCCGCGAATAAAGTCGAAGGGTTTCAAAATCGTCGCCAATGCATATCCACACGTATGGTCATGGCATTTAAGTAGAGTGGAAGGCTCTCCTTGGAACGATATCAGGGTAAGAAAAGCAGCGAACCTAGCGGTCGATAGAGAGGGTATAAAAGCCCTTTTAGGAGGTTATGCAGTTCCAGCATCAGGTCATGTCACACCACAAGATCCATGGTACGGCTCACCTTCATTTAAAATAAAATATGATCCCGAAGCTGCTAAGTCACTTTTAAAGGAAGCAGGATTTAGTAAGGCTAACCCTGTGAAGATAAAAGCGATGATATCAGCCAGTGGATCAGGGCAAATGTTACCTCTTCCAATGAATGAGTATATCCAACAAAACCTTGCCGAGGTCGGAATAAAAGTAGATTTCGAGGTCACAGAATGGAATGCATTAATTGATCTTTGGCGTGCTGGTGCGAAGTCACCCCAGGCTAAGGGTTCACATGTTATAAATGTAAGCTACACGACCCAAGATCCATACAGCTCATTCACTCGTTTCCTACGGAGTGATCTGCACGCTCCTAAGGGTGTGAATTGGGGTTTCTATAACGACCCAAAAATGGATGATTTACTTAATGCCGCCTCGGCTGCTTTTGACCCGGCGGAACGAGATGCTGTTTTGGCAAAAGTTCATGCGAGGGAGGTTGATGACGCTGCCTTTTTATGGGTTGTTCACGACGTGGCACCTCGAGCCATGGCACAGAAGGTAAAAGGATACGTTCAGGCTAAAAACTGGTTTCAAAGCCTAACATCCGCTTACATAGAGTAACGACCACTTCTTAGACAGGTGATCTTTGCGAGCGACAAAGCCTAAAGATCACCTGTTTACCTTGAGCAAATAGTATTCAAGATACGCCTAGTTAAGGTTGAAGAATAAAAAATGATCGCTTACATCGTGCGCAGAGTTTTATATGTGATCCCAATAGCACTTGGGGTTTCCGTAATAATTTTTGGTCTCGTCCATATTGCCCCTGGTGATCCACTAAACGCTGTAGTACCGCCAGACGCACCTAAGGAAACTGTTGAACTTCTCATAAAGGCTTATGGATTCGATAAACCATTACCAGTTCAATATTTAATCTGGTTGGGCAAAGCATTAGAGGGCGACTTTGGTATATCATACGCTACGGGTCGAACAGTTTCAGATGCCATAGCAGGCGGCGTTGTCAACACCTTGATACTGGCGGTTGGTGGCATTTTAATTGGCACAATTATGGGCTGTTCAATTGGAGCCCTAGCCGGTTATTTTCAAGGCTCGTGGATAGATAAACTTGCAACAGGATTTGCAATAGCCGGAGTGAGCGTGCCACATTATTGGCTCGGACTCGTTTTAGTGATAATTTTTTCAGTTGAATTGAGCGTCCTTCCCGCGATGGGTATGGGACCAGGAGGAAGCACTTCCTGGGTATGGGATGTAGAACACTTCAAGCATCTTATTTTACCTGTTATCACTCTTTCGGTGATACCTATCGGAATTATAACTCGATCCGTAAGAGCAACAATTGCTGAAATCTTGACTATGGAATTCATTCAAACACTTGAGGCTAAAGGGCTCAAAAAGGGCCGGGTTTTTATTCATGTCGCCATGAATGCTGCTCCGACGGTGTTAGCAGTTTCCGGACTTCAAATTGGCTATTTGTTAGGAGGGTCTATTTTAGTCGAGACCGTTTTTTCCTGGCCAGGCACAGGCTTTTTGCTGAACGACGCTATTTTCAGAAGAGACATTCCCCTACTACAAGGCGTCATATTGGTATTAGCGATGTTTTTTGTAGTTTTAAATCTCTTAGTTGATATAGCCCAGTCATTAATCGACCCTCGCATGAATCGATCTTAGAAACGTACATATTATGAGCACACCCAGTTCAAATACTGCAGAAAATTTAGACTCTGGTCAAATAATAGCAGAAAGCCCAAGTTACTGGTCATCAGTTAGGTCAAACCTCAGAAATGATCCGGTCACAGTTACATTTGCTTTAATACTATTAATGCTTTTGCTAAGCGCTATTTTTGCGGATTTCATAGCGCCTTTAGATCCCTATAAAACAAGTATGATAAAACGTTTAAAACCCGTCGGGACGGAAGGTTTTTTACTCGGCACTGACGAATTAGGCCGAGACATGCTAACAAGACTGATTTATGGAGGACGCCTATCTTTATTGATGGGGATTACACCGGTCGTTGCGGCACTTTTTTTTGGGGGCTTGCTTGGGCTGACTGCTGGATTTATCGGTGGCAAAGTAAATATGTCGATAATGAGGGTCATGGATGTATTTTATGCTTTTCCATCAGTGCTACTAGCGATTGCAATTTCCGGTGCGCTAGGCGCCGGCATATTCAATGCTATAATTTCCCTAACGATTGTCTTTATTCCGCCAATTGCGCGTGTAACGGAGAGTGTTACAACACAGATAAGAGCATTAGACTATGTTGAGGCCGCAAGAGCTAGCGGGGCTAATTCTCTTACAATTATAAGGGTTCATATTATATCAAATGTTGCTGGGCCCGTTTTTGTATATTCCACTAGTTTAATTAGTGTGAGTATCATTCTTTCCTCAGGGTTAAGTTTTCTTGGCTTGGGAACGGAACCTCCCCAACCTGAGTGGGGCCTTATGCTTAATACCCTGAGGCAATCAATTTACGTCAACCCTTATGTAGCAGCACTTCCAGGCGTGATGATTTTCTTGACGTCACTTAGTTTCAATATGATGAGCGACGGATTGCGATCAGCAATGGATATAAAATTATGAGTAACACAATAATTAAAGTTCAAAAACTCAAAAAATATTTTCCAATCAAGGGTGGAATTTTGAATCAAACAACCGCCGAGGTTCAAGCCGTTGACGCCATAAATTTTGCTGTTTCGCGAGGTGAAACACTTGGAATAGTTGGTGAATCTGGCTGTGGTAAATCAACCACGGCAAGACTTCTCATGCAGCTTATAGAGCAAGATGATGGTGAAATAATCTTCGATGGGTACGCTGTCGGAAAACGTAATGGCATCGCAACACGCGAAATGAGAAAAAGAATGCAGATGGTTTTTCAAGACTCATATTCTTCTCTAAACCCACGTTTGCCTGTTGAAAGTAGCATAGCTTTTGGACCAATAGTCCACGGATTGAAAAAAAGGGTAGCTCAAAAAAAAGCGAGAGATCTTTTGATTAAAGTTGGATTAAACCCAGATCTTTTCAGTAGACGCTATCCTCATGAATTATCCGGCGGACAAAGACAACGGGTAAACATAGCTAGAGCACTAGCCCTAGATCCCGAGGTTTTGATCTTAGATGAGGCAGTCTCTGCCCTTGATAAATCTGTTGAGGCACAGGTATTGAATTTGCTTATGGATTTGAAGGAAGAATTTAAACTCACTTTCATATTTATAAGCCACGACTTAAACGTTGTTCATTACATCAGTGACCGGGTCTTAGTCATGTACTTGGGACAAGTCGTAGAAATTGGTGACGTCAATGCAGTTTATAGTAATCCAAAACATCCATATACTCGCGCCTTAATCTCAGCAATGCCGTCTATGAACCCAGAAAAAAGGACAGAGGCGGTGCCATTATCAGGCGACCCACCAAACCCAATTTCACCGCCATCTGGCTGTAGATTTAGAACCAGGTGCCCATTTTCGGAAGATATTTGTGCTTTAAAAGAACCTGCACTTATTCAAAACGACATAGAAAAAAGACAAAGTTCAGCTTGCCACATGGGAGACCCCAAGTCCGGGCATTCTAAAAATAACTTGAAAGGACTACCACAATGAGTGACCCGGTGCTTAAACAGCCCTTTATTGATTATAGTTTTTCTCCAAAAGCCCAGGAAAGAGCTCAGAAAGTACAAGATGCCGGAAGACTGACCATAAGAAAACATTTTAACAGCAGTCTTTTTGATACCGAACCGTCTCAACTTTCATCAACTCTTGACAACCTAGCTAGTGAAAACGCATGACAGCCCTAAATGAATTATCTCTTGATGATGCAAGGAAGTTTGTAAATAACGGTGATGTGACCTCCTTGGAGTTAGTGCAAGCTTGTCTCAAGCAAATAGAAAAGCATGACGACAAGCTTAATACATTTATAAGATTGGAAAGCGAGCTAGCGCAAACGCAGGCCGAAGAATTTGATAAAAATAGAAAACGTCAATCGGAAATAGGTTTGCTTGCCGGTGTTCCATTAGCTCATAAGGATATGTACTACCGTGCCGGTCTTTTTACGACATGTGGAAGCAAAATTCGACGTGATTATAAATCAGCAACCACCTCCACTGCGATCGAGCGCCTTGCTAAATCTGGGGCGTTAAATCTTGGTGGTCTCAACATGGCAGAATTTGCTTTCAGTCCCACTGGGCATAATACGCATTTTGGGGCGTGTAGAAATCCTTGGAACGCAGACTATGTAACAGGTGG
>CACHDV010000064.1 GCA_902578675.1 uncultured Alphaproteobacteria bacterium | reverse complement strand
TGCCGAGTGAGCCAATATGCCGAGCAACGTATCGGTTGCCAGTACTTTTTTCTGCTGAAGCCACAGCAACAAAAGTGCAAAAACTGAACAAATTAGTATGATGCCTATGTTAACAGCGATCCCTACGGCAAACCCTAAAGCAACGCCTAAAAGCGCGCTATGGGCGAGCGAGTCGCCAAAGTAAGCCATCCTTCGCCAAACCACGAAGCACCCCATGACGCCCGTTATTACAGCAACTGCAAAACCTGCTAGGATAGCATTTACTAAAAATGGCTCAAGATTCATGGCTATGATTATCGTGATGGGCATGATCATGGCTATGCTGATATGCAGCCATCATCGTCGCCATGTCGTTACCAAAAAGCGAAACAAATTCTGGGTCTTTTGCAACTATTTGGGGCTCACCAGAACAGCAAACGTGATGAAATAAGCATATCACTTCTTTAGTCGACGCCATCACCAGGTGAAGATCGTGAGAAACCATCAATACACTGACTTTACGTTCTTTGTAGATTTTCTCAACCAATCTGTAGAAACCAAGTTGCCCTGATATATCTAAATTTTGAGCGGGCTCATCAAGCACTAAAAGGTGCGGATTATCCAAGAGACTTCGAGCAAGCAGTACACGCTGTCGCTCTCCGCCAGAAAGCTCGAAAAGAGCCTGATCTAGGATGTTTAAGATGCCCGTCTCTTGAGCGACTTCTTCAATTGCTGCTTTCTCTGTTTTTTTTCTTAAAGTAAGAAAGCGTCTCACTGAAATAGGCATAGTATGTTCAGGCGCAAAGTGTTGCGGAACATATCCAACTCGCAAACCATTCATTTTCTGTATTTTTCCACTGTCAGGCGCATAAAAGCCCATCAGACATTTTAACAGCATGGATTTTCCCGCGCCATTAGGTCCTATTACCGTCAGAAAATCATGGTCTCCCAACACGACAGAAACGTCTTCTAGAATCTTACTTCCCTGCCTTGAAACGGTGATGTTGGATGCTTGAATTAAATTTACCATACGCTTTTAACTACTCACACTCACCGCATTGACCCAGCACTTCGAGTGTAACCTTTTTCGGTCGAAAGCTATTTTTAGTCCACGCTAGTTCTATTGCGTCCGTCAACTCTGGGCTGCAACACTCTTTTGCCTCGTTACAATCCGTACAAATTAGAAAATAACATCCGTTATGTTCACGCGGGTGAGAACAACCGATGTAAGCATTTATGCTGTCCAACTTGTGTACAAGCCCTGTTTCTTGGAGAAAGTCTAATGCACGGTATACAGTTGGCGGCTTTGCAGACCATGCTTTTCCTTTTAATTTATCGAGTATGTCATAGGCTTTTGCCGGGACATGACTTAGCCAAATCAACCTCAAGACTTCTCTTCTAAGTTCCGTAAAACGAAGGCCCTTTTCTTGACATATTAGATCTGCTTCGCGCATCGCGCTCTCGATACAAACCTCATGATTTTGGCAATCGAGCATTGAAGCCTCCAACAGAAACTAGGATTTTATATTGCATTATACTTAAATGTTATAATATAACAATTTTAAAAAGAAGTTTCACTCAAACAGTTGTCAATTACTTGGGGAGAAAGTCAAGTGTTGTCTTTAATCAAACGTTTATTTGCCCTTTCTAGCGCTTTTTTTGTCCTAATTGCCCCTGCTATAGCAAACGAAACGACAGGTGTTGTCGTCACAATTAAACCGCTCCACTCTCTGGTAAGTGGCGTCATTGGAGACACTGGTAAAGCTGAGCTATTAGTTAAGGGCTATGCGTCACCTCACGGGTTTCAGCTTAAACCATCACAGGTTAAGTCACTACAAGAGGCTACCATTGTATTTTCTATCCACGAAAGCCTAGAGACATTTCTACAACGTGCTTTGTCTAATGTACCAGACGAAGTAAAACAAAGTACAGTAGTAGAATCAGCAAGAATAAAATTACTTCCGGTCAGAGAGGGCGGGCCTTGGGAGGGCCATGACCACGGGCATCACGAAAAACATTCAGACCACAAAGATCACGCTGAACACAAAGGCCACGACGATCACAAAGGCCACGACGATCACGAAGACGGTGACGTGCATGTTTGGCTCACACCCCAAAATGCCATAAAAATCGTAAAGGCAATCACCAGAGATCTAAGCAAGGTATTTCCACAAAACCGGAGTGTGTATAAGGCAAACGCGCGTAATTACATTAATAAATTGGAAAAGTTGGATGCGGGAATAAAAACACGATTAAAAGATATTAAAACAAAGCCATTCATTTATTTCCACGACGCTTTCCAATATTTTGAAACAACTTATGGGCTAAATGGCGTGGGCACTATAAGTGTAGAACCAGATGAGTCTCCATCGCCGAAAAGGCTTTCAGAGATAAGAAAAAAGATTGCAGAAACAAATGCTTCGTGCGTGTTCAAGGAGCCTCAGTTTTCAGACAGAGTAGTGAAAGCAGTTGTTGATCAAACCTCGGCACAAATCGGAACTTTGGACCCTCTGGGCGCGGAAATTGATAGCGGGCCCAAGATGTATTTTACGTTATTGAGCAATGTAGCAAATAGCCTTCATTCTTGCCTTTCAAAATAGAGAAGAGGCTCTACGGGCACAAGCCTAGTTCTGGTTGAGCGACCTTCGTCACAAAATGACTTAGGTCGCGTAATCAGGCTCTTCTTTGTCCAGGATACGTCGGATTTCCATGAAATGTCTCGAAGACTGGTCGTCTCTATCTCCTTGCATTTGCGCATGAGTATACTCCGCAACCTGTTGCGGAATTCTTTTAAGGGAACGGCCTGAGGACATAGCCGTAATCTGAGCCATGCAAGCTTTCTCTAAATAATATAAATCGTTAAAGGCATGAGCGACAGACGGCCCAACGACGATTACACCATGGTTAGCAAGAAATAGAATGCGCTTTTCACCCAAAGCTCTAGCAAGTCTGTCTCCCTCATCTTCATCGAGAGCTAGACCACCAAAATCATCCATATAAGCAATTTGACCGAAAAACTTTAACGCTGATTGAACAACGGGTTCCAAACGTCCCCCCCTCAATCATGGTTACCGCTGTTGCGTATCGCATATGCGTATGCAGAATACATTTAGCTTGTGGACAGGCCATGTGAATTCTTGAATGAATAAAAAAAGCTGTTCTTTCAGGTGGTTCTAAATCACTAATAGGCTTGCCACTTTCATCTACCTCGACTAACTCACTGGCCCGCAGTTGAGACCAATGCCTTCTATTAGGGTTAAGCAGAAAACGAAAAGGCTTGTCTGAAGTCATTAAACTGAAGTGGTTATCTACCCCCTCGTGTAAATCGAGCCTCGCAGCCATTCTGAGCGCGGCAGTTAGATTAATCTTGTTTTCCCATGCAACATTCATCGTATATTTTCTCGGAGCTTTCTATGTTTGTATTAACTCGTTTCAGAAAATAAAGTTCTATTTTAAGACCGTAATCTACTTTGGGCCGCAAGAACTTACTTATCTAATACAGTTGATAGAAGTTTCCTTAGGGCTTGCAGCTCATCTACAATCAACCTTAAAGCAGCCTTCTCTTGAGAGCTAGTCGTACTATTTTGAGGTTGCTTTTGCTTGTCAGACTCATTTGCTGTCACCACGCCTGATTGATCCGTATTCTTTAGAGCACCCTCTTTTAGCAGCCTCTGGACACCTTTAATTGTATAACCGTCATTATGTAAAAGTTGCCTTATTTGACGAAGTAAAGAGACATCTTCCGGTCTGTAATATCTTCTCCCACCGCCACGCTTTAAAGGTTTAATTTGAGGGAATTTTGTCTCCCAAAACCTCAAAACATGCGGAGGAACCTCTAGATCGTTGGAGACTTCCGATATTGTTCTAAACGCCCCCGGTGATTTACCACCACGCCGCGAACCTGTTAGGTTATCGGTTCCAAACGCCATTAAAACTCCCAGTATAATTTATTTACTTATCTTGAGGAGAATTGATTCTACTTTTGAGCACATGTGAAGGTTTAAAAATAATAACCCGACGAGGAGTGATTGGCACTTCCTCCCCTGTTTTTGGGTTCCTGCCAATACGCTCTGACTTATTCCTAATGGTAAAACTGCCAAATGATGAAATTTTAACTGACTCTCCGCGAATTAAAGCATTCGACATCTCTCCAAGTACAGCCTCCACTAATTCGGCTGATTCGTTTCGCGAAAGACCAACCTCTTCATAAACAGCCTCCGTTAATTCCGCTCTAGTTAGCGTATCGTCTGCCATGCTTACCCCACATTTACCACCTCATTAAAGTAACGTCTTAGGATTTATCCGTCAAACACTGATTAATATAGATTAATTTAATTTAGACGCCATGACTTTTGAGATATTATTTTGGATAACCCATTCTTACAAGCCCAGCCCCCCAGGCTAACCCGCCTCCTATAGCTTCAAAAAGCACCAAGTCTCCGTCTACTATTCGACCATCTGACACCCCTTCCGTGAGTGCTAGAGGAACTGATGCCGCCGACGTATTGGCATGACGATCAATGGAACAAATAACTTTATCCATGGGCATGTTGAGTTTTTTAGCCATGCTTTCAATAATCCTTTTATTGGCTTGATGAGGCACGAGCCAATCGATATCATCACTCGTTAGATTATTTGCCACTAAGGCTTCGTTTATGACGGAACCTAATTTAGATACAGCGTGCCTAAAAACTTCCTTCCCCGACATCCTCACGTGTCCAGTTTTCGAATTCATTGATGGACCACCATCTACGTAAAGTATATCCCTGTAACGGCCATCGGAGTGAAGGTGTGTTGACAGAACACCGAACTGCGTCGCGGCTGGTTCAATTTCATAAGAATCTAGAATAATAGCACCAGCCCCGTCACCAAACAGGACACAAGTTCCTCTATCAGTCCAATCTAGCAGCCTAGTAAAAGTCTCAGCCCCTATAACTAAAGCTCTACGTGACTGCCCTGCCCGCAACAGATTGTCTGCAACAGACAATGCATACACAAAACCAGCACAAACGGCTTGAATATCAAAAGCAGCCCCGCTCGTTATTCCGAGGTCTGCCTGAACTTTTGTGGCTGTTGCAGGAAAGGTTCGGTCTGGTGTTGTAGTGGCAACGATTATTAGGTCGATGTCACTAGCTGGTATATTTGCTCGAACGAGCGCTCGATCCGCGGCTTTAACTGCAAGATCAGAGGTTAGTTCACCATCTGCAACCACATGTCGCTTTTCTATACCCGTCCGTTGCTTGATCCAATCATCTGATGTATCAACAAGCTTGGCTAACTCATTGTTATCAATAACACGATCAGGTAGATAAGCTCCACAACCTGCCAAAATGGACCTAGTAGCCATTACGCATCACCTGTGCCACGTAACTTCTCTGAAGCCTCCCCCTCCGCATGTAAAATACGCAATTCATCCTTTACTTTATCTAGAAAACCGTATTTGGACATATCTGCTGCCACTCCTATAGCGTTGGCGAAACCAAAGGAATCGGTACTACCATGACTTTTAACAGCTATTCCGTTAAGGCCTAAAAAAACAGCACCATTATACTTTCTTGGATCCATTCGTTCTCTCACCTGATTGATCGCTGTTTTTGACAATGCGTAACCAATCTTTGAGTAAATACTAGACCCGAATGCCTCCTTTAGAAAAAACGTGAACATCCTAGAGGTACCTTCCGCCGCCTTCAAAGCTATGTTGCCGGAAAACCCATCGGTAACGATTACATCTACTGTACCTGCTGTTATATCATCGCCCTCAACAAAACCTATAAACTCCATAGGCAGGTCTATTTGCCTGAGAATAGCAGAGGCCTCCCTTAATTCCTCATGACCCTTTTGTTCTTCCGACCCAACGTTTAACAAACCAACCGTTGGACGTTTTAGATTCAAAACTAGTCTGGCAAATATTTGTCCCATGACGGCAAACTGCACTAAGTTACCTGAGTCGCATTCAATGTTAGCACCGAGGTCTAGCATGCAACTCTCACCTTTCAATGTTGGAAAAAAGCTTGCAATCGCTGGCCTATCAATGCCAGGGCACATCCTTAATCCTAGCTTGGACATAACCATCAAAGCTCCTGTGTTACCAGCCGAAACAACTCCATGAGCTTCTTGATTTGCCACTAAGTCAATTGCAAGACGCATACTAGAGTCTTTTCCACTTCTAAGAGCTACTGACGGCTTTTCCGAATCTTCCACTTTCTGATCTGTATGTATTACCAAGCAATTTGAACTTTTTAGGTATTTACTGCCCCCGATAAGAGGTTTTAAAAGCTGTTCATTTCCTACTATTTTAAAGAAGAGATCGGGCATCCTTTCAACAGCTATATCTGCACCTCGGACGACCATGGCAGGTGCGTTATCACCTCCCATGGCATCAAGAGCTATTATCGTTTCTGGAGCCATATCTTCTTGAAACCATTCCGATTAGAAAAAACTTTTCAACGCCGATTATAGTCAGATAAATCAGCAACCGTAACCCATTTAAGAAGAAATAAAATACGATGATCAAAAATTTAATAAAAAGCCTCGCTAACAGTTAGTTTTATAACCCATCTTTTCATTTAATAATGAAGCTAAGTTGGAAAAAGGCCTATCTTTCGCCTCTGTGGATTGGTCGCTTATTTTTTCCTGGTATTCTATATTCTGGAAATCGTAACAGATATCATCTAGCAACAGGGAAAGGTTTTGTAGGGAAATCTCACCCAAATCTATTGTGTCATTTGTATAAAACTCGGTTACATTACCTTCTTCCTTTGCAAGAACTTCTAATCGATCCGCAGGAACATTCAACTGGATGATTTCTTGAAATCCATCGTTGACAACAAAATCTTCCGATTCACTGGAATTTTCGGCTGCCTTAAAAATTTCAGCATTTATTTTCCCTTTAACAAGAAACAAATTATGATCTTTTCGAGAAATGACTATTTTAACTTCTAAATCATTTAAGGCTTTGAGGCCGAGCCGTGCAGCTATTAACTTCTTCTGACTTCTGCTTGCTTTTAAAAAAAACTGTTCTTTCGAATTGTGGCAGCCACCTTGCGGTTTCCAAAGAAAAGGCATTTCGCTTTTGTGTTGCTTCATACTAGAACTGTGCCACATATTTCTAAATTGCGTGAGTGAAACTAAAATTTGCGTCGAGGATCTCTTTTTTTTGTATTACTGCTAGATTCTCTATCGTTCCTTGTGAGTATTTTATTAATCTCCTAATTTGCTGCAAATCGGGTACGTCACCCCGGTATATATTCCGGATAATAGCAGCTTGAATATCGTCATAATCAGCGCTAAACGCCTTATCGTAAGCTTCTATACGACCTAACAATGCTTTGCCCATATCCTTAACGCGCTTACCCACAGAGAGGTCTCCTACCCCCATTTCACGCAAGGATTGATCCATATCAATGAACATCGTATCAAATAAAGATTGGGAAAAATCTGCAGCTGTTTTTTCTTCATTTTTTAGACGAGAAAAAATGAAGAACATATGTAGACCTAAAATGTCAAATCTGCCATCAATGTTATCAGGAATTGATAATTCTGTATAAAAAATAGGATTCCTAGATTGGTTAACTACAATCCCGTAAACCTTGTCTACATTATTCAAAGAATTGTCACGCTTCAAGAAACTAAACATGTCTAGTCCATAATTGAAAATTTTGTCATTACTATAGTTACCTATATTTTTCGAGTCTTTCTTCAACTAATTCTAAAAAGTTGCTACCCTGTAAATCTTTAAGATAATCTGTCTAAAATCTCTTGGATTAGAAAATGCCGTTTTGGAAAAAGCCATCTCCTACCATATTTGTTTTTGCAAGCCTTTTAGTTAGCTGCACTCAGCCAATCGAGGTTCATGGAAATAGAATTTCTTTAAAAGCCTTCGATATCATAGAACCCGGAAAAACAACGGAACAACAAGTCTTAGAACAACTGGGTAAGCCTGTTATAACACAGGATTACGGACCTAAAAGCTGGGTCTACGTAGAAAGCAAAAGCCAAAAAAGTGTTTTCTCAGGAAAGAAAATTTTAAATCGAACTGTCGTACG
>CACHDV010000063.1 GCA_902578675.1 uncultured Alphaproteobacteria bacterium | reverse complement strand
GGCACCTTTATTCCGTCGGTGGCAATGCCATTCAACTTTGTCTACTCGAAAAAAGATTTAGACACGCATGGGCTTAAGTGGCACCAGAAAAACATCAATGGAACAGGCGCTTTTAGCTTCGTTGAACACGTTCAGGGTAGCCATGTTAAAGGTAAAAAATACGCAAGCTATCACCACAAAGGGCGTCCATATCTCGACTCCTACACTGCGTTAGCTGCGCCAAAAATGTCGGTGCGACTTCAAGCCATTCGTGGTGGACGTGCTGATATTGAATTCCGAGGGTTCCCTCCGAAAGCAAGAGATGATCTTGTTAAGGCTCTAGGCGATAAAATTAAGGTTCAGGAAAGTGACTGGAACTGCGTTCTACTTGCTACTCCAAACCATGAAGTTAAGCCATTTGATGACCCACGGGTGAGAAAAGCATTAACGTTGTCAATAGACAGGCAGTCAGGATCAAAATACCTCTCAAATATCGCGATCGTTAAGACGCCAGGAGGTATTGTTTTCCCATCGCATCCAATGGCAACGCCGATGTCTGAGCTTCAGTCAAATATTGCTGGCTATGGGAAAGACATCAACGCATCTCGAGCAGAAGCTAAGAAGTTGCTGCAAGAAGCCGGACAGTCTGGCCTAAAATTCACGTTCCTCAATAGAGGTGTCGATCAGCCATATAAAATAGTTGGTACATGGCTCCTGGGACAATGGAAAAAGGCTGGCATGAAGGTGGACCAAGTAGTTAAACCTACGACTCCATTTTATGCTTCCCTGCGTAAAAAGGGCGACTTTGACGTATCCGTTGACTTCAACTGTCAGTCAATCGTTAACCCTATAGCAGATGTTTCTAAGTTTCTTCCAAGTGCGGGAAACAACTACGCAAACTTTGAAGATGCCGAGCTCGAAAATATCTACAACGCGATGCTCAAGGCTGGAACCGAAGCTGAACAAAAACCACTACTACGTAAGTATGAAAAGCGAGTTCTAAACGACCTTGCTTCTCAAGCGATTACGCTTTGGTGGTACAAAATCAATCCACACCGATCCTATGTAAAAGGTTGGAAGATTGCACCAAGCCACTACTTAAACCAGTCGCTTGACAATATTTGGATTGACTCTGCGGAGAAGAAAAGACAAGGCGTTATGTAATTAAAACACCTTGTAGTTATGGCCGCTTTGGTTTAAGCCAAAGCGGCCATTTTCTAACTTTCTAATACGATAAGGGTTTAGATGTATACATATATTGTGAAACGAATGCTGATGGTGTTCCCAACATTGTTCGGAGCAGCGGTAGTAGTGTTTTTACTCTTAAGGCTGATTCCAGGCGACGTCTGTATGCTCAAGTTTGGTGGCGAAGGTGGCTACGCAGACCCTGAGCAAATTAAACAATGCCAAGATATGCTGAAGCTAACAGATCCAAAGATCAAACAGTTTTATGACTACATGTCTGGATTTGTTAGATTTGACCTTGGTAAATCTATGTGGACGCAGCAAGACGTTACTCATGAAATCGCCATTCGATTTCCTATGTCTTTACAGATAGCCATAATGGCAACCTTTGTTTCTGTTATAATAGCAGTTCCGCTTGGAGTTATCTCGGCTGCAAAACAAAATACCCTTGTTGATTATTTTGTCCGAGCGATAAGCATTGCGGGCATAGCTATGCCCTCATTCTGGCTTGGAATCGTTATTATTTTAGGTTTGTTAATCGCAACGCAGGCGTGGACCGGCGTTCCTTGGATGCCGCCGATTTTTTACAAACCGATCTGGGTCGATCCTATGCACAACATATCACAGCTAATATGGCCAGCCCTGGCCACTGGCTATCGGTATTCTTCGGTTGCAACCCGAATGACGCGATCGGCAATGTTGGATGTTCTACGCGAGGATTATGTAAGGACTGCTCGAGCAAAAGGTTTGATAGAAAAAATTATCGTAAACAAACATGCGTTAAAAAACGCTATGTTACCCGTAGTCACAGTTATTGGTATCGAGTTCGCGTTTCTAATGGGTGGATTAGTTGTTACAGAGCAGGTTTTCAATCTAAACGGTGTTGGTAAGCTATTTGTGGAGTCAGTCACGCAAGCTGATTACACATTGACCCAATCCCTAGTTATGCTCGTTGTATTTATATACGTAGTGATTAATTTTTTGGTCGACTTAATGTATGCGTGGCTTGACCCTCGCATTCGATATTCTTAACGGGTAAAAGACATGGCAACTTCTGAACTTCCTAACGATGAATTTGTTCTCCCAAAACAAAAGACTATTTGGGACAATATTCTTCGTATGCTTCGTAGACAGCCGCTGGGCTCTGCTGGCGCAGTAGTTATAATATTAATGGCCTTTGCAGCTGTGTTTGCAGAAAGTATTGCGCCCTTTGACCCAGAACTGGAAAATTTCGAATATATGCTTTCTCCTCCAGGAACAGTCCATGAAGATACCGGGAAAGTGTTTTATTTTGGGACAGACTCCTTTGGAAGGGATCAACTATCACGGATGATTTACGGAGCTAGAACAGCTCTTTTAGTTGGTTTTACTGCATCGTTTTGTGGAGCTTTTCTTGGACTGATTCTAGGCGTAGCAAGTGCATATTTTGGAGGCTATATTGACCTTGTACTTCAAAGAGTGTGTGACGTCTTTATGGCTTTCCCTTTAATTATCATGGCACTAGCTATAGTCTCTATTTTTGGCACCGGCGTCGAAATGGTTATTATCGCCATTACGATTCCATTTATCCCAAATTGTGCACGAGTTGTCAGGTCGAGTGCGTTAGCTCTAAAGGGTCTCCCGTACATCGACGCTGCCAGGTCTGTCGGCTATGGCCACGTTAGAATTATTATGCGCCACATGGTTCCCAACGTCATGGCGCCGTTCTTGATTATGCTCACGGCTTTTGTTGGCCAAGCAATATTGACTGAGGCCTCCTTATCATACTTGGGCATGGGTGTGCAGGAACCGACAGCCGCCTGGGGGCTGATGCTACAAGGTGGAGCTGAGGAATATGCCGAGAGCGCTCCTTGGGTTCCAATTTGGCCTGGTGTGGCAATTACGTTAGCGGTCTTTGGCTTCAATTTATTTGGTGATGCCGTCAGAGATGTACTAGACCCTAAATTACGCTCTCAAACATAGTAATCTTGAGAAGGGGTGTGATTCGTTACACCCCAGACCTGTTTTCAATAGGACAGCTCAGTAATGACTAAAGACGTACGATTGTTGTTCAAATGAAGAATATGGGACCGGGCCTGACGGCTTGGACTATGTCCACTAATCATAACCGTATGATGGAGCTCCAACGTACTTCTTTCAAAGGAGGTAACGGACCTGTAAAACTAGAGTATTATGGAAGCTCTGCATTTCAGATAACCTCTCCCTCGGGTATTACTGTAATGATAGATCCCTGGAGGAACCACCCCAGCCGGAAATGGGACTGGTATTTTGGAGACTTTCCCTTGACGGCTGTTGACATAGGAGTATCAACACACGCTCATTTTGATCATGACGCACTCCATCTTCTGGATGCGCACGTGTTACTTGACCGTCTTATCGGCACATACACTTTTGGTGATGTTAAGATTATTGGCATTGCTGATAAGCACGCTACAGACTCATCATCCGCTGTGTATGACTTTAAAAAAATAATCAAAGAGTTCGATAATATCGATATCACACCTCCAAATAATCCTCGATCCTGGGACCACTGCCTAATAATTGTTGAGACCGGAGGTCTAAGAATTCTTGCTTGGGGCGATAATAGGCATGATCCACCAAAAGAGGTATGGAACGCTTTACACGATATTGATATCGTTCTCGTTCCAGTAGACCAATCGCAACATGTCATGGGGTTTCATCACCTAGACGAAGTAATAGAAAATTTAAATCCCAGTATTATCGTGCCACACCATTACTATATATTTGACCTAACAGTCCGGCAGAGTACATTGCAGGCAGCAGATGACTGGGTCAGCCAACAGAAAAATCCAAACGTTCTTGATAAAGCGTCTATTTTTTATAACAAAATGGAATTTAATAGCGTTGAAAGACGAGTTGATTTTTTTGGAGACCACGTCGCATTCGATAAAAAACTATGGCACGATAGCTTGGATTAAAAGTTTTTGGACAGTACGAAGTCGTATATCCCAAGCTTTCCGCGCAAGCCTGGTTTAATAACTGCGTCTTTCAGTTCGATAAGTAACTTATGTTGTCCAGGATAGAGCATTAACGATAGCAAGCCGTCACGATTATTCTCAGGATGGTCCTTAATATACAATTGCGTGGTAAGAATTTCTTTTTGCCCTCTAAATATTTTTACATGAATATGAGGCGGTCGTTTATGATCTGGCACTGGCACAAGTGTTATAAAATTGTAACGCCCATCTTTCTTGGTGATGAAAGATCCAAAACCTTGAAATCGCCGATCAAATTTTTCTCTGTTTGGAGCTTTATGGTGATTATAGATACCATTGTTGTCGTTTTGCCATATTTCAACCCTCGCCCCTTCTATCAAGACACCCTTTTGATCAAAAACTCTCCCTTTCAATTGAAGAGGTTCCCCATCTGGCAACCCTCTACCTAGAAAATCTAAGAGATTAGAATCAACCTCTTTTGGTTTGGTTCTGGGATAGTAAGGACCCTCCACTTGAGCAGGTGTCGACCATTTTGACTGAGCCAAACCGGGAGTTAGATAGATAAAGGCCAGGAACACAAATGTAGTTAGGCACGTGAAGACATGTTTCACTCTCAAAGCCATTACCTCGAAAGCCCTCTAAACTGATCACAATACCGATTGAGTTATGGGCATAGCTCTTTGCTTAGGCCGCCATTCCATCAAATGGCTTCACGTAGTGGCCTTCGTCGACACTAACTAACTCATAGTCTTCCGGTTCAAAGCCAATTGGTTTTAATGGACTTGGAATCTCATCTGTCATTAGGTTGAGTTCTTTTTTGCGTAGATTTGGATCGGCTACAGGCACAGCGGACATAAGCTTTTTAGTATAGGGGTGCTGAGGGTTCTCGAAAACCTGCCCACGCATTCCAAGTTCCACTATCTCTCCCAAATACATAACCGCTACTCGATGGCTCACTCTTTCTACAACAGCCATGTCGTGGCTAATAAATAAATAGGACAATCCAAACTCTTCCTGTAAGTCCATCATTAGGTTAATGACCTGTGCCTGAATTGAAACGTCGAGCGCCGAAACGGCCTCGTCAGCTATAATTAATTGTGGTTCTAATCCAAGGGCCCTTGCTATACATAGACGTTGACGCTGTCCACCTGAAAATTCGTGAGGATACCTAGCGGCATGTTCGGGCTCTAAACCCACTCTTTGCAGCAAGCTAGCAACGCGGGCCCGCGCCTCCTGGCCCTTAGCAAGTTCGTGCACAATAATTGGTTCTGCTATAGCGTCGCCTACTGTCATTCGCGGGTTTAACGAGGCGAAAGGGTCTTGGAAGATCATCTGCATTTGACGACGGTAGGGCCGCATTTGCTTTGCGTTGAGTTTCGTCAACTCCTGACCTTCAAACTTGACGCTTCCTCTAGTCGGCTCCTCTAACCTAATAATGCTTCTACCAGTAGTTGACTTACCGCAACCACTTTCACCAACAAGCGCCAGCGTCTCCCCGGGTTGTAAGGAAAAGTTGATCCCTTCTACTGCATGGATACGACCTGTAGCAGTTCCGAAGAGTCCCTTTCTGATATCAAAACGCGTTGTAAGTCCTTTGACCTCAAGTAAGGGTGCATCTTCCCGCCTTACCGTATCTCTGATATCTAATAGTTTGTCCCCTTCAGTTTGCTCTTTTACCTCATCGCCTTCGGCCCGACTAATGTCAACATTTGCAAACTTGGCAGGAAGTTTTCGGCCATTCATGCTACCAAGGCGAGGAACAGCCGACAACAACGCTTTGGTATACGGATGCTGTGGGTTATGAAAGATTTCAGATGCTGGGCCCTCTTCAACTTTTTCCCCGCGAAGCATGACAACTACTCTATCCGCGACTTCGGCAACCACACCCATGTCGTGTGTGATAAACATCACTGACATGCCAATATCTTGCTGTAATTTCTTTATAAGGCCTAGGATTTGAGCCTGTATTGTAACGTCAAGCGCCGTTGTTGGCTCATCTGCTATTAGAAGCGACGGTCTACAGCTGAGTGCCATCGCTATCATAACTCTTTGTCGCATTCCGCCAGAGAGCTGGTGCGGATATTGGGTCAGCTGTTTTTCTGGTTCAGGAATACGGACGAGTTTTAACATTTCCAGAGCCATTTCTAGGGCTTCTTCCTCTGTCTTTCCCTGATGGAGAATTATAGCTTCAGCTATCTGCATTCCTACAGTAAACACCGGGTTAAGGGAAGTCATTGGCTCCTGAAAAATCATAGAGATGTCATTACCGCGTATATCTCGCATAACATCCTGTTGCTCGCTGGCCAAATCCACGGTATTACCATTTTTCCGACGGAAATTCGCCGTGCCAGACATAATTTTACCGCCAGCATAGTCGGTTAGCCGCATTAGAGACATTGCTGTCACAGATTTTCCTGATCCAGATTCGCCGACTACCGCCAATGTTTCGCCTTTATCGATATGCCAGGACACACCTTCAACTGCCTTGACGGTCTCATCCTCTAAAGGAAAATAAACCCTAAGATCATCAACCTCGATCAGCCGTTTTTCATCCATTTAGAAACACTCCCAATAAAGGACATCACATTCCGCCTTTTCTCGCAGTCATAGGGATTTTTCCTCCCAATTAAATGCTAAAAAGCAATAAAATACCGCAGAGTTCCAGCGGCCTTTAGTTATAGAATACACCGTGATTGTGTTCAAACAAATTCTAACACTGCTCTTAATGAAAAATTATGTATCGGGTCAGAATAAAGCTTGAAGACAGATTGTTAGCCTTAGGTAAATTAGTTGCCGGCCAGAAAATCCAGCGCAGCTTGAGCACCCCCCTTATCGTGGGGAACTCCTGCCGAGGTCAAGCCCATCTCCACACCGGACAACGTCCCCATTAACATCAAATCGTTGAAGTCACCTAAATGTCCGATTCGAAAGACTTTTCCTTTGATTTTACCTAGACCTGCTCCAAGAGACATATTGTATTTTTCGAGAATGACAGAACGCAGAGCATCCGCATCATGGCCCGTTGGCATTATAACCCCAGTCAAAACCGGGCTATACTCTTTCGGTTCAGAACATTGGATTTCAAACCCCCAGGTCCTTACCGCACGCCTGGTTGCCTCTGCGTGCCGTTCATGCCTAGCAAAGACATTCTCTAAACCCTCTTCCATGAGCATGTCGCAGGCCTCCAGCAACCCATAAAGTAAATTAGTCGCTGGTGTGTAAGGGAAGTTTCCCGTTGGATTATTGGCTAGTTGGCTTGCCCAATCCCAGTAGGATCGAGAGAGTTTAGCGGACTTACTTGCTGCGACAGCTTTCTCACTAACAGCGTTGAAACCAAGGCCGGGAGGTAGCATTAAACCTTTTTGAGATCCGGTAATGGTGACATCTACACCCCATTCATCGTGTTTGTAATCTGCAGACCCTAAACCAGAAATTGTATCTACTAAAAATAGAGCTGGATGTTTCGCGTTATCAATTGCATTTCTCACCGCTTTTACATTCGATAGGGCGCCCGTAGAGGTTTCATTATGCACAATACAAACTGCCTTGATCTGCTTTGTTTTATCTACGAGCAGCCTTTCCTCTATCACTTCCGCTATAGCTCCACCACGCCAGTCGCCCTCACAAATTTCGGGTTCAAGTCCAAGTCGGCTTGCCAATTCAATCCATAAGTTAGAGAATTGTCCTGTCTCATACATCAAAACCTTATCACCCGGAGAAAGCGTATTAACTAGCGCTGCCTCCCAAGCTCCGGTACCCGACGAAGGAAAAATAACCACTGGTTGCGAGGTTTTGAAAATCGGCCTTATTTTTTCAAGCACCTCAACGGCCAAGTCCTGGAAACTAGGTCCCCTATGGTCCATAGTTGGTCGTTCAATTGCTCTCAGGACACGACCTGGAATATTGCTAGG
>CACHDV010000062.1 GCA_902578675.1 uncultured Alphaproteobacteria bacterium | reverse complement strand
TGGACAGTAGGCCAAGCGCGTCAGCTAGTTTGCACCCAGCCGCGGATAAAGTTGGCATGAAGGGCTAACTCAAGTATTTAGCAAAGCAAGTCATAGAAATTTTAAGTTCTGGGGGTAGGTCACTTGAAAAGTAACCTATTGTTATCAGGTTTCGAAAGAATAGACCTATCCCTTTAACTAAGCCACAATAAGCAAATTGTTATATCAGTTACCGAGGGAGCCAAAGCTGCAATTTCTGCGAGTGAATATTTGCAAACGCAATTGGTATGAAAGCGGATAGACCCAAAATTTAATTTTAAGTAATGGCGTGCCGTTATAGTATTGATCATAAATCAATTATTCGGCGTTCCTTGTTGCGGTGTTGCTTCATCGGCGAGGTGCTTCATTTTAGATATTAGTGGTCTAACAGACACTTGTGTAACTTAAACGGTAAGGATGGTAATGGACGAAAACCTGAAGAAGGCAGTTGCCAATATAATGTGTGAGTCTGCTGAGTGGCAGCAGGCTGTGAGCTCTAAAGGTGATAGCTTGCTGATAGTTTATCTGGATATGAAATCACCTCATGCATATATCTCCGTTCGACCAACGCTTCAGATAGTAAATGATTATAAAGTGGAGATCGATTTTCGTCCTTATACACTCAGCTACATAGAAATGGGGGTAAGTACGACCACTAAAGATCAGAAAAGAAGACCACCCTCTGCCGATGGTGATAGAAAAGCGCGAATGTTTTATGCTGCAGCTCGTGAATATTGTAAGTTGCAGCAATTGCCGCTCCGAAGCCCATACAGACTTTTAGACGCGGAACTTGCTCATAGGGCGTTCGTTTTTGCAAAACGCCAAAAATTGGAAATAAACTTTATGATGAGTGTCTGTCTCAGAGGATGGGGCAGTGGCTGGCGTGAATTTGAGTTGGAATCTATTAATCAATTAAAAGATGCTCTTGTCGAGGTTGGTGTCAACTTGACTGGTTTTAACGCTTTTATGATGGATGGTGGAGAGGGTCAACAAATAGTGTCTGCCTATAAGGAAGAAGCCCATGCCACCGGGTTTGTCGGGACACCACATTATGTATTTTACGATCATCAAAGGGATCGGACACTCGGCTTATTTGGCAGAGAACACCTCGCTTTGATCCGGTCTAAACTTTCTGAACAAGGATTGGCCCGAAACAAAGACGTAAAAGCAGAATTTTCGCACGCATGGCAAGGGCCCTCTAAAGATTAAGCTCACCAAAAAATATGGGTAATCTTGATATTTATTAGGGAATTAATGTGATTGATTTATATACCTCTGCTACACCCAACGGTTGGAAAATCACGATTGCTCTTGAGGAACTACAAGTTCCATACATCTTGCATAACATCGATTTGTCAGCGGGTGAGCAGCACAGCGAAGAATTTCTGACCTTAAATCCAAATGGACGAATTCCAGTAATCATCGACCGAGATGAAGATAACTTTGTAGTTTTTGAGTCTGGAGCTATTTTGTTATATTTGGCAGAGAAGACCGGAAAACTTATGCCGAAAGATCCAAAAGGCAGAAGTCTTGTTATGCAATGGTTAATGTTTCAGATGGGGGGGATTGGACCCATGCAGGGGCAGGCTGTTGTTTTTGAACGTTATTTTCCAGAAGATGTGCCAGCTGCACGTACTCGTTATAAAAATGAGACGAGGCGCTTATATGAAGTGCTTAATAATCGTTTGAAAAAGGCAGAATTTCTTGCTGGTGAGATAAGCATTGCTGATATCGCAACTTGGGCTTGGGTGCATACCTATAGGTGGCCAAGAATACCTATTGATGGTCTAGAACATTTAACACGGTGGATAAATTCGTTGGGAGAACGGCGTGCCTTCAGACAGGGAATTTTGCTGCCGCCTCCTGCTGGTCGCGCCGACATTCAAAAAGCAAAAGGCGCTAGTATCGTTACTAAATAGTTTAGTTAGCTCTGAGCATTAGCCTTGATTTCTTGGATCAAGATAATCCCTTACAGCGTCACCCATCAAATTTGCTCCAAAGACAGCTGCGCTAATGGCGATGCCAGGAAAGATTACCAGCCAGGGGGCAACACGCACATATTCCGCAGCAGACTCGGATAACATTCGGCCCCATGAAGGGTAGGGCTCGGGGACACCCAAGCCTAAGAAAGAAAGAGAGGCCTCTGTTAGTATCGCTGATCCTAATTGAGCCGTTCCTAATACAATCAAGGGAGCCAATGTATTTGGAAGAATATGTCTAAATGCAATGCGCCCGTTGCTCATACCGACTGAACGAGCTGCTTCTACGAACGGCATCTCTCGCAACGATAAGACATTTGATCGGATTACACGAGCAACTTGTGGAACTAATGGTATAGAAATCGCGATGATCGTGTTTTCCAAGGAAGGCCCTAAGGATGCGGCCATAACGAGTGCCATAACAAGAAGAGGCAGGGCTTGCATCATATCAATTATTCGTTGAATAATTAGATCAAACCAACCTAAGAAATAACCGCACATCAAACCTATTATTGTGCCGAGTAATCCGCCTAGAACCGTTGAACCTATGCCTACAGCAAGAGATATCCGTGCGCCGTGAATAATACGGCTCAGGACATCTCTACCCATCATGTCACCTCCAAAAAGCATAGCTGCGCTAGGCGCACTCAACGACATTTTAGCATTAGTTTGGGTGGGGTCATATGGTGCCACAACATCTGCAAAAACAGCCGCAAAGACGACTATAAAAACGATAAAAGAACCAATGGCACCTAGGGGATAACGTTGGCATAAACGTTTAATTTTATACCAAACGGAACGTTGGGTTACTTTTGTCCTGCTGTCTTCAATTTTGTGCTCTGCTGAAACCATGACAAACCTTAATTATGAATATCTGATGCGAGGATCTAGAATAGCGTAGGCCAGATCGGTTAAAAAATTAATGACTACCACAATAATCGCAATGAACATCACCAGGCTTTGAACGATAGGGTAATCTCTCATTAATATTGCTTCCACTAAGAAGTGTGCCACTCCGGGAATATTAAAAACGGTTTCTGTTATTATTAACCCCCCTATCAGAAAAGCCGCCTCAATACCTATAATTGTCGTAACTGGTAAAACAGCATTTCTGAGAGCATGTTTATAATTGATAGCGTTTTCGGTTGCGCCTTTAGACATGGCTGTCCGTATATAGTCTTGCCGCATGACCTCTAGCATAGAGGACCGGGTTAATCGCATTATCAAGGCGGAAGCCCTGAAGCCAACTGCAGCCGAAGGTAAAAGATATAGTAGTAACTCATCCCAGAGGGTTTCTGGTGTTTCTGTATAGATAGGTATTGCGCCCATGTAGGAAACACATGCCATAAGAATGAGTAGGGCTAGCCAAAAAGAGGGAAGGGAAAGGCCGCTCAAGCTTATGATGCGTAAAACATAGTCTAGTGCTGTATTTTGACGCACCGCACTGATAACGCCTAATGGTAGACCAAACAAAATTGAAAAGAATAATGATAAGGCTGCCAGTTTGGCAGTAATGGGAATTCGTGGCCCAATTTCGTCTATCGCAGGCATTTCCGATACAAACGAAAAACCGAGATCACCCACTAGTAAAGCGGTTATCCAATCAAAATATTGTTGGTAGATAGGTAGGTCAAGTCCGAGTTCTTTTTCAATGGTGGCTTTTTCTGAGGGATCGACAAAACCGGCAGAGTCAAACATTATATCCACAATGTTACCAGGGACTAAGCGTAACAGGACAAAAATAATCACTGACATTCCCAATAGGGTCAGGAACATTAATAAAACGCGCTGGATTACATAGGCGGACACGACCTACTCCTTCAGAAATATTACTTCACCGTTAATTCTTTTAACTTGAGAACAGCATTGGGCCAATACTTTTCAGTATTAGCCCAGCTGTCTATTTTACTATGACGCAAAGGTTATTTATCAAGATAAATATCTTCAAAGCGCCATCCATTGTAGAGGCTGTTTGTCATAGTCTTAAAGCCTTTAACGAATGGCTGAAAGCAATTATAGCGGACGTTGTGCGCTATGATTGGCCTAGCTGCGTCTTCCTGCAGTTTTTTATCAATTTCATAGACTAACTTCAGACGCTCTGGACCGTCATCCATCATTGACTGCTTTTCGAACAAGGCCATCATTTCCTCTTTACAGTATCCCGTATAGTTACGCTGGGACCCACAAGCATAATTTTCGTAGAACATCGCATCAGGCTCATCAACACCAATACCCGTTAAATTAAGACCGACTTGATAGTCTTTTCTTGCAACTTTCGCATGCCAGTTACTTGTTTCAACGGTATCTAGTTCACCCTCTATATAGATTTCTTTAAGGTGATCTATAAGAAGAACAGCCGGGTCACGATAAATTGCGATATTTCTGGTTGCCACTTTGATTTTTAGCGGATTGTCAGGGCCATATCCCAATTTTTTCATAATTTTTTGCGCTTCTGCTCGGTTTGCTGCTACGTCGGGGTGATAGCCAGCCACATTTTTCAGAACTTCTGGAGGCATTCCCCAAACGCCATGAGGTGGAGGTAACATTGATCCGCCCATAATGAACTCATTGTGACCAAGTATCTTATTGAACGCAGCTCTATCAATAGTTAACACCATTGCTTTTCGAATGTCAGCATTATCAAAAGGCGCTTTGAATTGGTTAACTATGAGGTTTGTAGAAACATTTGTTGCATGCTTTTCACAAACCATATGAGGTGCTTGTTTAGCTAGATCTTTGTAGATAGGGATACTTATATCCCCTGCAAAGGACATATCAAACTTACCTGCGATAAGTCCTAAAACACGTGTTGAACGGCTTTTAATGATAGTCCATTCATGCCCATCTAGAAGTGGTCGCCCTTTTTTCCAATAATCGTCGTTTTTCTTGAACTTTACATGCTCGTTCTGTTTCAAGCTAACGAATTTAAAAGGTCCTGTGCCAATAGGCTTTGTGCGCATTTTTTTGGGAGGCACATGGCAAGGATAAACAGGGGAGTAACCGCTAGCTAATAGCATGAGAAAGGCTGGTTGCCTTCTTTTAAGGTTAAAAGTTACTTCGTAATCTCCGTTTGTTTCAACACTAGCTAGATTTTTATACCAAGACTTCCTTGGATTCTTACGAAGCTTAGCTTTAGATTTACCTAAAATTAAATTCCATGTACACGCGACATCTTTGGCAGTAAAGGGTTTGCCGTCATGGAACTTTACACCTTTTCGAAGTTTAAAGGTTAGCTTACTTTTATCATTACCCCACTCCCAACTAGTGGCCAAATCGGGGACAATGGTTTCAATACTGTTGACTGGCTTAGCCTGATCGAACATGACTAAATTGTTGAACACGCTCATGTAAGGTACGACAGTAGAGCTTGTTGCCTCTTCATGTATAGAACCACTTGGAGGTGTGCCTCTATGATAAAATTTTAGTATTCCTCCAGATTTTTCAGCAAACGCGATAGAGGTACCTCCAATTGTGCCCGCTATCACCGCTGCTGTGGCAAACAGTTTCAAAAAATTCATCTTCATTCAAAATCCTCCCTGATTTTGTTTGTCCCCGACGTTTCAATCGCAGTTGCAACTGAAACAAAGTAGGATGTAGAACCATTCAATTTTGGTCCATTTAAAAAATTCTCCCAATCCTAGATATATTTTACTAATTTAGCTAGCGATCAAAGAAACATTTATATGTGATGACAGTAAGTAGAGATCTTTTTTGCTTCAAGTTTATTACTATTAAATCTGTAATTTGATCAGGCTTGTGGTGGAAGCTTCAAATTCAAGATGCTTTCAAACGATTTTCGATCCAGTTTGCTGTCTCAAATAGTTTTCTCTCATCTCCTCGTTTTCCTACCAGCTGAAGCCCAAGCGGCATTTTTTCAGTCGTAAGAAGTGGTAAAGAGAGACAAGGTACGCCAAGGTAAGTCCAGAGCCCATTGAAAATAGCGGATCCCGTTGTTTCGAAACCAATTGGAGCAGCACCTGTTGCTGCAAGACATAAAACAGCATCGTAGTCGTCGAGTAGGGCTTCAAGTGAATGGTAAATTTTGTCGCGAGCGTTCAGCGCAGCAATATATTCACTAGCCAAGGTGGTTTTTGAAACAATGAGACGATCCCGCAGTTTTTCACTCAAAAGTTCAGAGTGATTATCAAGAAAAGGCCCGTAATAATGTGAGTTTTCCGCGGCAAAAACTGCGGCGTGGTAGTCGATTATCTTACTAAACGGATCCGGCAAACTTTCCCTTTGGCAAGCTGAAGAGAGTGAAGTTACAGCGATCTCTATCGCGTTTTTTGCGCCAATATCAGCCTCGGGCCAAGCTGGGGTTTCTAAAAAAGCAAACTTTGGCGTTTGTGAAGTTTTAGTCCAGTTTTTGAAAACTTTAGAGCCTTGTTCTAATATCTCCTCTGAATTCGCATCAGCATTTTTATTAATAAGGCAATCATTTATGATGGCTAGATCAACTAAATTACGCGCGTAGACACCAATCGTATCTAGCGTGTGTGATTGAAGTAGCATGCCTTTTCGGGATATCTGTCCGACCGTTGGCTTTAGACCATGGACGCCATTAAACGAGGCGGGTCTAATTACTGAACCACCTGTCTGTGTTCCTAATGCCAGTGGTACATGAAAATCCGCAACACTTGCTGCCGAACCCGATGAAGATCCCCCTGGTGAACGTTTCAAGTCATGAGGATTGCGGGTCGTGCTTGGTGCTAAGTTTGCCATCTCCGTTGTAACCGTTTTTCCCATTATGATAGCGCCTGCATTTTTCAGCTGAATTACAGCTTCGGAGTCCTCCTCAGGCACCCTGTTTGCAAAAATTGGCGATCCGTGTTCACCTGGCATTCCTTTGGCGTCTATGACATCTTTTATGCCAACAGGTATGCCGTGTAATGGGCCTAATCTTTCGCCGTTATCCAGTTTTTGATCAGCTTTTTTAGCTTCAGCCATTGCATGTTCAGGATCGAAATGTGCCCATGCTCTCACGGATTGTTCGCGCTTTTCTATTCTTGTTATGCAATCGGCCATTAGTTGTTGGCTCGTAAATCGTTTTGTTCTAATGCCATTAACTGCATCAAATGCCGATAGTTTGTTTAACTCGTCCATGTCTGTAACCCCAGGAGTTTGATTTGTTAGATGGTATTCAATTGCAAAAATTAATTAGATTAAAAGAGAGCGTTAATAATCATGATCAAGCATCTTGAATACGTCCAGTCGCGTTTGGCTACTTAACAAAGTCAATAAGTTGCAACTTATCTCTAGTTATCTTGGCACATAATTTGCTTTCGGTCATAGTATGGTTGCAGTCTTCAAGAGATAACAGCAACAAAATGATGACATTTCAACAAGCGGATTATCATCTTAACTGCAACCATGTTATTTTTTGCCTTAAGTTAGAGAGTATTATGGAAATAGCAACGATTGATAAGGAAAACAGTAGGCGAGACATCAGTAAGATAATCTCGACAAGTGATCTAGGACATAGGAAATCGGGTGAGTTAGTTGACTTTGAAGACACCAGTTTTTTGCTTCGTTGCAGTAATCATTTCCCCCCCCCAAATACTCCAATCCATAACACGTTAAAAACGTTTCTGATATTAAAGAGGTTTTGAGGACTGATTTAACCTTTCGACCGGTGATAAGCTTCGCGCCACGCTGTTATTAATCCAGCTGTTGTAATCAAAATCATTCCAATCGATGAATAAAGCGAGGGCCAGCTATCGAAGAGAACTCGTCCCCAGAAAGCTGCAAAGAGAAGATAAGTAAAGTCGAGTGGAGCTAGCCAACTGCTGTCAGCTGTTTGATATGCTCGCGCCATACACATATTGCCTGAAAGGTTGAGAATGGAAGAAATTAAACAAACAACTAATACAGTCAGAGTTAATTCCGGCCAGCCAATCATAACGAAGGGCATTGCACTCTTAATCTCCAAAGATGGGGAAAACATCATTAAAAAGCTCATGCCCAGAATTCCGAAAGAAATAAAAATAATGGCTACTGCGAATGTTAGAGCGAGGGGGTTCTCGTTGCGGCATGAATGTCGCAAGACAAGCAGGTTGCATGCATAGAAAAAGCCTGCGGCCACTGGTAAAAGTTGAACGAGCGAGAAATTTGATGCTAGAGGGTTAAGCATAAAAGTTGCACCACATGCTCCCACAAGTAATGCTCCCAGACGCCATCGACCAATTTTTTCCCCTAGAACTGGTATAGCTAAAAGTGACACGAATAAGGGGTACGTATAAAGCCCGGCTGCCATTTGAGCGATTGATAAAAAT
>CACHDV010000061.1 GCA_902578675.1 uncultured Alphaproteobacteria bacterium | reverse complement strand
AATTAGATGAAATGGAATTTTTATTTCTAGTTTATTTCGTAGAACTAAATGCTGCCTGCCATCTTCAATCAAATCCCTAGTGACAATATATGGCGACTCGTCATACTCAGACGCTAGCATGCATTGTCCGTCTGTAATTATCTTCTGTTTTGTTTCATCGTCAAACTTGGACCACATTAGGTCTTCTGTGAAATCAGGCGCAGAGGCAATCCCAAGTATACCGCCAACCCGTTTTGGTCTTTCTTTAGCGGTTAAAAGCACTAGCCAGCCGCCCATTGAAGAACCAACCAAAATCTGACAACCTTGTGTAAGGTTATCTAAAACAGCAAGGCAATCTGAAAGCCATTTTCCAATGTTACCATCCGTGAACACTCCCGACGATTTTCCGTGACCCCTGTAGTCAAATCTCAAAAACGCCTGCCCTTGTTGCATTGCGTAATCCTGCAATGCAAGAGCTTTTGTGCCTTCCATATCCGATGCAAATCCGCCAAAAAAAATAATTCCTGGTTCGGCCCCAGATAGTTTATTATATGCGATTTTAACGCCATCAGAACTGACGAAGTAACTCTTTTCCACCTTTGGGGGTTTCACAGGCGCTTTAGACATATTGTTCTCTCTCTCTTTGATACCTGGCCGGGACTATCTTATGACTAGCTTAAATTCTTCATACTACACAGCCATTAATACGCAACACGAAAAATTAGGCTTTGATTTTTTTAGACCCAAAAACTCGTCCGTCCCCCCGACAGTTCTACAAGTTTTACCCGCTCTGAACTCGGGTGGGGTCGAGAGAGGTACACTTGAAATTTCAGATGCTATAATTGCTTCGGGCTGGAGATCGGTCGTGGTTTCCAAAGGTGGGATGTTGGTCGATACTCTACAGAAGAACGGGGCGAAGCATCTCAAGATAAATATCGGTGCAAAGAACCCTTTCGCATGGCCAAAATCTCTCAGGAAACTTAAACGTGTGATTTCAGAATACAATGTAGATATTGTGCATGCTCGGTCTAGGATGCCCGCATGGATATGTAAATATGCAGCTCAGCAATGTGGCGTCCCATTTATAACCACATTTCACGGGCGCTACGGGGACACGAATGCATTAAAGAAAATATATAACTCTATTATGATTCGAGGGGAGTTTGTGATCGCGATATCAAAGTTTATTGCTGATGATATTCAGAGCCGCTACCAGATAGAAGATGATGCTTTGAAGATTATTCCGAGAGGTGCCGATATATCATTATTCAATCCCGAAGACGCCTCACAACAAGCTGCTAATCGACTAATTAAAGAATGGGGAGTACCAGATGACACCCCTGTAATTATGTTGCCAGCACGCCTCACTCGCTGGAAAGGTCATGAAGTTCTTATAGAGGCCCTCTCACTCATAAAAGATCTTCGTTTTTTTTGCGTTTTGGTAGGGGATCACGATACAAAAAGAAATTACAAGTCCGAGTTAGAGAATAGAATCAAATTCCAAGGCTTAACGAATAGAGTGAAAATCACTGGACATTGCAAGGATATGGTGTCGGCTTATAAAATTTCAGATATTGTTATATCTGCATCGTTAGACCCCGAACCCTTTGGACGAATAACTGTTGAAGCCCAAGCTATGGGTTGCGTGGTAGTTGCGGCTGATCATGGCGGGGCACAAGAAACAATCCAACACAATCTAACCGGTATTTTAGTTGAGCCTAGGAACAGCGAGACATTGGCTGATGGGATTAAAAAAGCATTAGAAATGAAAAGTGAAGATCGAGCGTCAATGGGTATTGCAGCCAGAGAATTCGTTTCGAGCAATTTTTCTAGGGAAACTATGTGCTATAGAACTATGTCTTTGTACTGTCAGCTTTTAGACTTAAACCCGCAGTTGAATAGTTAGCTTATGCCCCAAGAAAATATTTTGGTGATAAAATTGGGAGCTTTAGGTGATTTTATCTATGCTATTGGCCCAATGCAGGCTATCAAAAAGCATCACCAAACGGCGTCTATTACACTCCTTACCCGATCATCTTTTGCGGAGTTAGGGAAAGCAACAAAACTTTTCAATAATATATTGATTGATCCTGAGCCAAAGTTTTGGCAACTCAAAGGTCTCTATGAGTTTGGTAGCAAAATAAAGTCTCTCCAGTTTGATAGAATTTATGATCTCCAAACCTCCGATCGAACAGGTCTTTACTACAGATTATTCAGTTTATTCAAAAAGTCTGAGTGGTCAGGTATTGTGCCAGGATGTAGTCATTATCATCATTACGAACGGCCAACACTTAAGCATACGCAGGATCGACATCGAGAACAGTTAGCTATTGCAGGAATAAAAGGCGTGCCCAACCCTGATTTATCTTTTATGACGGGTGAAACAGATCTATTTGGCCTACCTCTTAACTTTGCCCTTATTGTTCCAGGAAGTTCCCCTAAGATGAAAGTTAAAAGATGGCCGTCAGAAAACTTCGCCTATATTGCTAATGCCTTGATTAGTAATAAAATCACTCCTGTTTTAATTGGAGGAAAAGATGATCTCGATATCATTAATGCCATTCAAGAACGATGCCCTCAAACTATCAACTTAATTGGGAAAACGACTATTTTCCAAATTTCTTCATTAGCGCGGAAAGCAAAAGTCTGTATCGGGAACGATACCGGACCAATGCATTTGATAGCCCTTTCGGGATGTCCAACGATAGCTCTGTTTGGTCTTGGATCTTTCCCAGATAAGGCCTCCCCAAGAGGAGAAAAGATAAAAGTTATTGCAAGCGAAAAACTCATAGAGCTAACCGTAAGTGAAGTTGAGGAAGCAATGACGAACCTACTAAAAGCAGACTAAGTTGGATAATAGACGATTCAAATGAACCCACTCTCTGACAATCAGCTTAAAGACAATCTTGAAAAAACACTTAAGCAAAATAACTATTCAAAAGAAATCTGGGTTTTTGCATATGGCGCTCTTATGTGGGCACCATGTTTTGAACCAGAGGTCACACTTTCTAGCACTTTAAAAGGTTGGGCGCGAAAACCTTGCCTATGGACATTAACCGCAAGAGGCTCCAAACAAAAACCCGGGGTCGTATTCGCTTTAGAGAAAGCGCAAAGAAAATATTGTCATGGTTTAATTTTTAGAATTTCCCAATCCCGATTAGAAACTGATCTTCTTAACTTATGGCGAAGAGAGATGGCCGTCGGTCTGTACAAACCAACTTGGTTGCGTGTAGAAGCGGGAACCAAAAAAATCATGGCTCTATGTTTTGTTGTTAATCGCAATCACAAATTGTTTATTAAATGCGTTTCAAAACATGATCTTATTTACGCCATCGCGAATGCTCGAGGAGAATATGGAACATGTTTAGACTATTATCAAAAAACTCTAGATAGCCTGAATAAACTAGGCTTAGAAGATAATTCTATACACAAGCTCGTTACAGCAGCTGTCTCAGAGTCTACCGTCTAATTCGGAGTTGTATTTAGGTTGTGTGATAATGGATGATACGTTGTATTGATGGCCTCTTTTCCATCTTTTGGAAATGAGAATTTACATTGGGGAGCTTTTCTCTCTCCACACCATCGCGTTCTAACCACCGGGTTAAAGTATACAAATAAGCATCACAAATACTAAAATGCTCTCCAAGCACCCAAGGTCCTGTGATCATCTTTTCATCTATAAGTTGGAAACAGTTCCCTACATTCTCCGGCACCTTCGCCGTCATTGACGCAATCGCCGCCACATCATTAGACCACCGTGCTCCTCTGCTGAGATGAGCATGAGCAACGTGAACTGTTGAACATAAATAACTATTAAACTCCTGAGCTTGTGCAAGTTTGAACGGTTGATCCAATGGAGCTAACTTTTTGCTTGGAAAACTTTGAGCTAGAAAAAACAGAATCGAAGGTGTTTCAGTTATTATTCCATCTACAGTTTGTAAGGCGGGGACCCGTGCTTTTGGATTGATCTTCAAGTAATCTTCTTGGTTCTGCTCACTTTTCGTAAAATCGACTAGCTCTAGCGAATAGTCTGCGCCAACCTCCTCAAGAATTATATGCGAGGCCAGGGCACAAGAATTTGGCGAGTAGTATAAACGCAATTCTCTCTCCTTTTTATTCAGAATGCGGATTAATTTTTAAATCTACCATCTACAAGAGAGCTTTAATATCAAAAGAAGAATCCTCAAGCTTACTCATTTCAGGGTTATTTTTATTTTCTAAGAGTTTTTTAGCTATCAAAAAACTTCTTCCATCATTAATCGCGTCGACTGCTAATAATTTTTCATCTTTGAAGTACCAAGTCGATTCTGACCCGGGTCGGTTTCCAAGTCTTGTAACTGTGCGATTAAAACCAACATTTAAACCGGCTATCTGGAGTTTCACATCAAATTGGTCTGACCAAAACCACGGATAAGGTCTGTACGCCATTTTGCGTCCAAACAGTGTAGCCGCCGCAACTTCTGCTTGATCAATGCTATTTTGGACTGACTCCAGCCTTATAAGATTTCTACAATACGGAAAGCGCGCGCAGTCGCCTGCAGCTACGATGTTAGGATCGGATGTAAGGCAAGACTCGGTCACAACAATTCCATCATTCACAGTCAGCCCGGCATCAAGGGCTAATTGTTGATTAGGTCGTATACCTATTCCGCAAATCACCAAATCAGTCTTTATTTCAGAACCATTATCAAAGCGCGCGCCGCAGACTCCCCCCTCCTTTTCTAGAAGTTCTACCAAGCTTGTTGATGCTAATATCTTTACTCCATTTTTTTTATGGAGTTTCTCGAAATACTGAGATGTGGTGGTAGCCGCAACTCTTTTTAATATTCTTTCTTCGCGTTCTATTATTGTGACATCGTGCCCGAGAGTGGACATCACAGCTGCAACCTCAAGGCCAATATACCCCCCCCCCAATCACAAGTACCGATGTCGCTGATTTTAATTGGACCGCAATATTATCGACATCATCTATGTTTCTTAATGTATGAACACCATCAAGATTGCCTCCCATTGAGTCAGGCAACCTGATTGCCTCAGACCCTGTTGTCAGAGCTAAATTGGAATACGAAATAGATCGACCACTTGCCAGAAGTAGGCTCTTGTTTTGAACGTCAAAAGAACTCACTTTATTTTGCAGGTATAGAGATACTGATTGATCGTCATACCATTTAGTGGGCCTAAATAATAAGCGCTCAAATTGCATCTCGCCGATTAAGTATTTCTTTGAAAGCGGTGGCCTTTGGTAAGGGGGATATTTTTCCGCAGTAACTAAAGATATAGAACGCGTGTCCCCCAACGAGCGTAATTTTGATATCAAGGAAAAGCCTGCCTGCCCGCCACCAACCACAACTAAATGATTACTCATTATACTGCGAATTCCCTCTATAAAGGGCCTTGAAAATTAAACAAAAATTTCTGGTTGCACTAATTTTATAGCCCAAATCTGTTCCAAAGTACGCGAGCTTCGATACCGTCTAAAAAATTATCTATGAGTGCGCTTGCTGAGCCACTCTCCATTTTACCCGATAATCCAAAACGGGATAAGAAGCCGGCCTTTTTTTCAAAAATTTTGAATTTAACATTCTCTCCGAAACGCTCTCGCATTATCGTCCTCATATCTCCCAATCCATCTATTAAACCTAGCTCTTTTGCTTTTATGCCAGTCCAGAAAGCTCCACTGAATAGTTCCTCTGGAGAGCCTTTTAATTTTGCACCTCTTCTTGATTTTACCCAGTCCTGAAATAAATGAAAGATTTCACCTTGCAGGGATTTTAGGTGAGCTACGTGATCAGAATTTTCTGGCTGAAAAGGATCCAACATTCCCTTTTTGTCACCCGTTGAGTATATTCTTCTCTCAACACCGATTTTACTAATGGCCTCCGTAAACCCAAACCCCGCAGAAACAACACCTATAGAACCTATGATTGAGCTGGCGTTGGCATATATCTCATTTGCTGCAAGTGCTATCCAGTATCCCCCCGAAGCAGCTACATCCTCGCAAAATACAAAAACTGGTTTATCTTTTTCATCAGCGAGATCGCGTATCCGTTTTTGGATAAGGTCCGCTTGAACTGGCGACCCCCCAGGCGAGTTAATGATCAGTGCAACAGCAGATGCATTTTTCTGATCAAAAGCCGCTTCTATGTTCGATTCAACACTTTTTAAATTAAGGCCCCGATTAAAATTGCCCGCACTGCCAATAATGCCTGATAACCGAATAACTGAGACTTGAGGATCGCGCTTTCGGAATGGAATTAATCTTTTAAGAAATTTCATGTTTTGACTTGGTGTCCTTTTATTAGTTGCATGCAGCTAAACTAAGATGAAAAACGCCTTTTTACATCCTTTCGACTAAATAATTTAGTTATAATTATAATCAAAATACCAAAAAGAAATAATACTAATCCTGTTGGCGCAATGAGAATTTCGAGTATCATTGGATCCCATACATACGGATGGGCATACCTCGAAACCGCCGGCTCCAGCAATAATAAACTTTCGGAGTGGAATCTGTACCAAAGGGATCCGATGTCCGGGATAGAAAAACTACCAAATAATAACCAACAGACAACGTCCCAAAGACCTAGAAAAATGCCTGAGAATACCAACCCTTGCCCAAAGAGCCTTAAGCAGCGTCGCATGTCTGCTCCTATAACGACCAAACTTATTCTATATCCAAACGAATTTATCATAAAAAACTTCTGCAAAAACTTTTTAAATATTGATCCTAAGCTATAACCGTTGCATTTACTGATATGTACAGCTAATCTGCGAGCCGATTTGGAGGGGTGGCCGAGTGGCTTAAGGCGCACGCTTGGAAAGCGTGTTTACCGAAAGGTAACGCGGGTTCGAATCCCGCTCCCTCCGCCATGGCGCAGAACTACAGGGAATTTGTAGCTAGTGATCTTCCGTAAAAAGGGCGTTCGCCCCGTTGTAAATCATGAACAAGTTAAATTCGAATTCAACCTTAAAAAAAGAGGGTTATATACCTTTGCTAAAGTTATTTTAGGATTTTAGACTGGATAAATCGCAATGAATATACGACTTCGATTAAGTCAGATAATTGAAGCAAGGGCCACACAACTGATCATCATCGCTCTGATCGTTCTAAACGCTATAGTATTAGCTTTGGAAACCAGCGCCTCAATTGTACTTCAATATGGAAGCATTCTAAGGTTAGCTGATCAGATTTTACTTAGTATTTTTGTGGTTGAACTTCTCCTAAAAATTTTCACTCAAGGACGACAATTTTATAGAGATCCATGGAATATTTTTGATGCGACTGTTATTGGAATCGCTCTCCTGCCGGCAACAGGTCCATTATCAATACTGCGTTCATTAAGAATCCTTCGCATCCTGAGACTTATATCTGCTGTCCCTTCCTTAAAACGCGTCGTGAATGCCCTTTTGAAAGCTGTGCCTGGCATGGGTTCTGTTGTTCTTTTGCTAGGCGTCATTTATTTTATCTTCTCGGTGATAGCCACGAAGTTTTTTGGCACTGAGTTTGCCGATTGGTTTGGAGATATTGGAAAATCCGCGTATACGTTGTTTCAAATAATGACACTTGAAAGCTGGTCGATGGGAATTGTACGACCAGTTATGACGCAGTTTCCTCTAGCATGGATGTTTTTTGTCCCATTTATCCTTATAACATCGTTTGCCGTTCTCAACCTCTTCATTGGAATTATAGTAGACGCCATGCAACGCTTCGATGATGACGCGAATGGACAGGACCCTTCAAAAAATGTTCCGCAGCAAGACGATAATACCATAGGGGAAATCCAAGCATTGAAAACAGAGATCCAAGAGCTCAAACAGCTTATCCAGAAGATAAATACGGGATAAAGGCGAACTGCAAAGTAGCTTAAAATAACATCTTCATAAAATGAAGATGCTTAAACGTGAGGAAACTTTTCCGTAAACTTTCGTCAATTAAACGAAGCCCAAAAGGGCGACTGCCCTGATACCTACTAAGTAGATGATAGCCATCCCAACAATAATCGCAGCTAGCTTCAGCAGCCATCGGAAATTATTCATATAGACAAGTCCTCGTATTTTAATTCGCAAAGGAAGAGATGCATCATGATTAATTTACTCTATAGATTTATCGCTTTAGAAAAACATAAGTTTATTCACATGAATAAATAGTCACAAATTAACCACCAAGCAAATCTGATATTTTAGAAAAGGCACCGGTCTAAAAATTGGCTGCTGAATAAGAAAAACCTCAACAATTTCACAGTTACATTTTTCAATCTCGACCCAGAGATAACGAGATAAAAAACTAGAGGATTTAGGAATAGATTCGCTTGTCTTTGTCTAATCCTCAAAAAAGTAATATTATTCTATCGATTCTCGACACTCTTGGAAAAGTTAATCCCATCCCTGTTAC
>CACHDV010000060.1 GCA_902578675.1 uncultured Alphaproteobacteria bacterium | reverse complement strand
TGTGCCGCAGTTTACCTTGCTATACCCAATATGCCATTTTTGCTAAAGGGCTCGTTTGGAGAGGCTGAGATCGGTAAAAAACTCGCTACCACTTCTGAATACACGATTTACCAGGCAAAACTACAGTTATCACGTATGGACGCTAGGCAGGGGAAAATTACGTCTGATCGTTCAAATCTAAAAATGGGCGACATAATACCCGTTTTCTATAGGCGCGACGAGCATAGCAAAATGCTTGCCATAGAGCTCTTCGCGCCATGGGTCCGTTCTCTTTGGCTTTTAGCTGCGAGTTTTGCAGCTCTCGGCCTCGCCTTAAGAGAGCGCGACAAAGAAGCCGCCGCCGCGGAAAATTAATGAAAGACGTTACGCGATTGTTTTTGATATCTAGTTACGTGAATAGTACTCAATAACAAAATTCGGTTCCATTCGGACTGGATACGGAATCTCATCCAACTTCGGCTGTCTTAAGAAAGTACCTTTTAACTTAGAAGTATCTACATCAACGTAATCTGGAATATCACGCTCACTAGATGCTACCGCCTCCAAGACCATCGGGATCTCGCGCGACTTTTCTTTAACTTCTATAACGTCGCCTTCTTTACAGAGAAAAGACGGAATAGTCACTCTCCTACCATTAACACTTACATGGCCATGACTTACGAATTGTCTAGCTCCAAAAACGGTAGGCACAAACTTCATTCTATAAATGACAGCGTCTAGCCTACATTCAAGTATGCCCACAAGGTTTTCACCTGTATCTCCTCTCCGTCTTACTGCTTCTCTGTAATATCTCCGGAACTGTTTTTCTCCTATATTTCCATAATAACCTTTTAGCTTTTGTTTAGCCATCAACTGAACACCAAAGTCTGAGGGCTTCTTTCTTCTTTGGCCGTGTTGACCCGGTCCGTATTCGCGTTTATTGAAAGGAGATTTCGGCCGACCCCAGAGATTCACTCCAAGGCGTCGATCAATTTTATGTTTTGCGCTGATTCTATTACTCATTTGCGGCTCCTCATAAGCCAGAAGATTGTCCCGGTAGGGCCTTACGCCGGTAGCCCCTCCGTGAGCGACTACACATTTCCGAGAATAGCTGGCGAATATATTGAAGAAGAGAAAAAAGTCAAACTTTGAAATAAAAAATATTGCATTCACATCACTGTCCATTAAATATCAGAGGGTCCCCGAAAGCATCAAAAGAACATCCAGAGCTGAAGGTCGGTGAAATGATGGAATGGATTAATGACCCCGCAGTATGGGCTAGCCTGGCAACACTGACAGTTCTCGAGATCATTTTGGGCATAGACAATGTCATCTTTGTATCGATAGTCGCTAACAAGCTTCCAGAGAATCAACGTAATAAGGCCAGGAAAATTGGTCTTGGTTTAGCGCTCGTACTGCGCCTCATTTTCCTTTCGATGTTAGCTTGGCTTGTTGGACTGACGGATCCTATTTTCAGTATAAAAGACCACGCCGTGTCATGGAGAGATTTGATCTTGTTAAGTGGTGGTTTGTTTTTGGTCTATAAGTCCTGCAAAGAAATCAAAGTTACCGTCAACGGAGAACCCGAAAACACTTCAAAAGGAGGAGTAGGTAGTTTTTCTGGTGTAATTGCACAAATCGTTGTGCTTGATCTTGTTTTTTCGATTGATTCAGTCCTAACAGCTATCGGATTGGCTGAACACTTATTCATAATGATAACGGCAGTTATTATCGCAATGGCAGTTATGCTAACAGCATCCAAACCAATAAGTGAGTTCATCTACAAACATCCTACATCAAAAATGCTCGCTCTTTGTTTTCTACTCATCGTTGGTATTGTTTTAGTAGCCGATGGTCTACATATCCATATTCCTAGAGCATATTTATATGCAGCTATTGCCTTTTCAATTGTGGTTGAGGCTCTCAACTTGCTGATGAAAAGCAACACTCACAAATAATCATCGAAATTTGGTTTCAATTTAAAACGCTTAAACCTACTTGCTATCGGGTGTATAGTTACTCAAGGCAGTTACTATTCCGTGCAATGTCCTAATCTCCTGATTGGTTAGGGTAGCTTTATTAAACATTGCGCGCAGATTTCTACAAATCGTCGGGGCCAACTCTTCCGGGTATAAAAAACCAGCTTCATCTAAATGCTTTTCTAGTCGTTTATAAAAATATTCTCTTTCCCCAATTGTGGAAAGTTCACTGTTACCCCATTTTCGTGAACCTATCGTTTGCATTAAACTCGCTTGAAACCATTCGTATCCCACCAACAAAACGGCTTGCGCTAAATTCAAAGATGAAAATTCTGGGTTTAGAGGAACATTTATAACGTAATCAGCTAATGCTATATCATCGTTAATTAGTCCGGACCTTTCTGGGCCAAACAGAAAACCAATGTTATCCCCTGCAAACTTTGTATCGAAAAATAGTTTTGCCGCCTCCTTTGGTGTAACGACTTTTTTTGCTAAATCTCTCTGACGGGCTGTAGTGGCAAAAAGTCTATTTAAGTCACAAACGGCGTCTTCGGTTTGTTCAAAAACCTCCACACTTTTCAAAACCTCTTTAGCTCCAGACGCCATAGCCTCAGCAGCTGGGTTTGGCCATCCATCTCTAGGTCGCACAAGCCGCAATTCCCTTAATCCACAATTCAACATGGCCCTCGCAACAGCACCAATATTCTCTCCTAATTGTGGTTCGACAAGGATTACGATTGCTCGATTATTTTGAACTTGTTCTTTATCCAAGAAGTACTTCTCTCACCCAGAGTTTAAATATCATTAGCTTTAAATATTCTCGTCATTTTTTTCAGCGTACAATACGAAGTAGTGGGATGTCGAAAAGTTAAAAACTAAGTTGTTCTAACTCATCTTCCAAGTAGTACCGTCTTTACTATCTTCTAAAGTTACGCCGATCGATTCTAATTTATCACGAATTTCGTCGGCTTTTTTAAAGTCTTTGATTTCTCTAGCCGTGTTTCTGGAAAGGATTAATTGCTCTATTTCCGAAGAAGTTAAACTATTACTTTTCGATGCTCCCCTACGAAACCAATCTTCCGATTTTTCATCCAGAAGACCCAAAAGCTTGGCCGACCCAAGGAGCTCTGACCTTATTTTATTTTTGACCTCATTATCACTTGCTTTGTTTAGGGCACCCGCCAATTTGTGCAATTCAGACAAGGCAAGGGGAGTATTAAGATCGTCTGCCAAAGCATCTAAAACCGACACTCCAGGCAAAGCATTGTGATGCACGTTATCTTCAGAAATTCCAATGGCTTGATAAAGGCGATCCAGTGCAGCCTGAGCGTCTGATAACCCCTTGATTGAATAATTAAGAGGAGCGCGATAATGGCCCGACAATAATGCGTAGCGAATAGTTTCCCCGGGCCAATCCTTCAAAAGATCATTGACTGTATAAAAATTACCTAATGACTTAGACATTTTTTCACCCTCAACCGTGACGTAGCCATTGTGCATCCAAAGATTAGCCATTTTACACGTCCCAAACGCGCATCGAGATTGAGCTATCTCGTTCTCATGATGCGGAAAAATCAAATCTATGCCGCCTGCGTGGATATCAAATGTTTCGCCAAGATACATTTTACTCATTGCAGAACATTCTATGTGCCAGCCAGGACGGCCAAAACCCCATGGACTATGCCAACCAGGAGCATCGCTACCCGAGGGTTTCCACAAAATAAAATCAGTGGGATCATTTTTATATGGAGCAACTTCTACTCTAGCTCCTGCGATCTGCTCATCTCGGTTCCTGCCAGATAACTGACCATAATCTGGCATGGAGGGAACACTGAATAGCACGTGACCTTGTTTTTCATAGGCGTTTCCCTTTTCCATGAGATTTTCTATCATCTCAATCATTTGACTTATGTGCTCTGTTGCTCTGGGTTCAACATCCGGAGTTAACGCTCCAAGAGCATTCATATCTGAATGGAAAGTTTTTGTCGTTTCCTCTGTAATTTCCTTGATGGACCTGCCACTTTTCTTAGCACGTTGATTAATTTTATCATCGACGTCCGTTATGTTCCTAACGTAAGTCACCCTTGGGAACCGATGTTTTAAAAGACGATATAAAACATCAAAGACAACAACGGGCCTAGCATTGCCAATATGAGCATAGTCGTAGACGGTAGGACCGCATACATATAAGCGAATGTTACTTTCATCTAAAGGAACAAATGGTGACTTTTTACGAGTAAAAGTATCATAGAAGGAAAGTGGTTTGACGGTGGAAAAGTCCATTTTACTCAAAACGCTCTCAGTTGTTGTTTATTTGGTAAGAAGCTTTGTAAGAGTTAGTAATAGGATATCTTCGATCCCTTCCGAAAGCTCTATGACCTATTTTGACGCCTGGAGGCGCCTGCCTTCGCTTATACTCAGCTCTGTCAAGCATTTGCCAAATTCTCATAACAACGTCAATATCAAACCCCCTAGATGCTATTTCTTGAACATTTGCCTCGTCTTCAATTAAACCATGCAGGATAGCATCTAATTCTTCATATGGTGGAAGAGTGTCTTCATCTTTTTGGTCTGGTTTTAATTCAGCAGATGGCGGTTTAGAAATTATTCTCTCAGGCATAACTGCACCCACAGGTCCCAAAGCTCCATTAGGCCTTAGCTTATTTCGCCATTTAGAGAGTTCAAAGACAGTCATCTTGTAAACATCTTTTAAGACAGAATAGCCACCACACATGTCACCATATAGAGTTGCATAGCCAACCGACATCTCCGACTTGTTGCCAGTAGATAACACCATTGCTCCCAACTTGTTAGACAGGGCCATTAATGTTAATCCTCTTGAACGCGACTGGATATTCTCCTCGGTAATTCCTGTCTCTGATCCTTTGAAATGATCCAACAACATCTCGTCGAAAGCATTCATAGCCGGCCCAATGGGAACTGTATCTATTTTAACACCCAACATATTTGCAGCTGCGGCTGCATCCTCGAGACTTTCCTCGCTAGTATATGGGGAGGGCATCATCACACAATGAACGCGATCCGAGCCTAATGCGTCAACTGCTACCGCAGCGCTTAGGGCAGAATCGATACCACCAGACATCCCCAAAATTACACCGGGGAAACCATTTTTGTTAACATAGTCTCGCAAACCAAGGGTCATTGCCTGGTAGGTTGCTTCCAACCCTGTTTCTAGATTACAGGTATTTCCCTGTTCACATATCCAGCCGTCACCTCTTCTTTTCCAGTGGGTGATGGCCAGATTTTCTTGCCATGCAGGAAGCTGCCAACAAATAGTCCGATCGGCGTTCATAATAAAAGACGCACCGTCAAAAACGAGTTCATCTTGTCCACCTATCTGGTTGAGATAAACGAGCGGGCGTTTGGACTCTACCACTCTTGCAACGGCGTGATGTACCCTCATATCTGTTTTACCCGCCTCAAAGGGCGATCCGTTAGGCACTAAAATAATTTCTCCCCCTGTCTCGGTAATGCACTCTACAACTTCTGGCGTCCAAATATCTTCGCAAATTGGTACCCCAATGCGAACATCTTTGAAGCTTATTGGACCGGGCATCGCGCCAGGATCGAAAACTCTCTTCTCATCAAAGACGCCATAATTAGGAAGGTCATATTTATGACGCGCCGTAGTTATCGCACCCTCCTCGATTAACACTAGTGAGTTGTGCAAACGGTCACTTTCTACCCAAGGCGTTCCTAAAAGCACCGCTGGTCCACCATCACTTGTTTCGGAGGCAAATGACTCAACGGCGCTCCGTAGCGATGAAATAAATTGCGGCTTTCGAACGAGGTCCTCGGGCGGGTATCCGCAAGTGTAAAGTTCCGAAGTTAATATTAGATCAGCGCCCTCTTCGGCAGCCTTTTTCCTCGTGTCACGCAGCTTTTCTAAGTTCGCGCCGATTTTCCCTACTGTCGGGTTTAGTTGGGCTAGTGCTATAACAAGTTTATCAGTCATCGAAAATTGCCTGTTCTAATAGATGTCGATTAAACAAATTGGTTCTAATGTGTTTAGATACTGGGCCATATTAAATGTTTTACAAGTCACGAGAATGCGAAAATTTTCTAAAATCGACAAGCAAATTCCCTATCTAACAGAAAAGAAGAAAAAATTATACTGTTGACTCTACTTTCCCTTATCATCTTTGAGAGAGGTTAACTTTTTACGAACAATTATAGGAAATTACAAATCACTTATCGGAGGGAAGATGAGCTCAGCATATGTTATTGCAAGCGTGCATGTTACCAACGCGATTGAATTTGAAAAATATAGGCTTCAAGTTCCATCTGTGACCGAGGGCTTTGGTGGAAAATACCTAGCACGGGGCGGTAAACAAAAAACACTGGAAGGCGAGCCCTTTATCGGAAATCGCACTGTAATTGTGGAATTTGAAAGCTATGAGCGGGCATTGGAATGGTATCACTCAAACGAGTACAGTCAATTAGTGAAGCTTCGCCAGGCAGGTTCATATGGGACCTTGGTGGTAGTTGAAGGGGTCTAAAATTGATTAAGATCTACTTTAAAAGGTGACCAACAAGGTAGGATACGTGTTGTCAGGACATTACTAAGCTTGGTAGCCAATATGTGACGTATAACAGTCTTTGAAACCTAATCTTTATAAATTTTAATAATCCACCGACCATTGTAAAATCATACGTAACATTGGAGTACAAGAAGCATGACTAGTTTACCGCGAGAGACCGATGTTATTATCTCAGGCGGAGGACCAGTAGGGCTTACACTTGCCAATCTATTGGGGCAAGCTGAAATCAGGGTAATAGTACTGGAAAAAAATGACTCTCCCTTTGATATCCCCAGGGCCATAACCTTAGATGACGAAGGCTGCAGAACTATTCAGGCGGCAGCTCTCGACAAACAATTCCTGCCCTCAACAGTGCGGGGAAAAGGCGCACGGTATTATGGAGAAGACAATCGTCCATTTGCCGAGGTTGGCCCCGGACCAGTAGAGTTTGGTTTTTCCAAACGAACACATTTCTTCCAACCAAGCCTAGATAAAATTCTTGTTGATGGCTTAAACAGATATCGACAAGCAAATATCTTTTTTGGGCATAAGTTAATGGGTTTTTCCGAAACTGATACCGGCACCAAAGTCGAGGTTTGCACCCATAACAAAAAAAGCCATGATGTCTTCTGCAAATTCCTCATTGGAGCAGACGGTGCAAGGAGTGACGTTCGACAAAAATTAGGTATAAAAATGATAGGTGAAACTTATCCTGAGGACTGGGTAATCGTTGATACTAAAAACGACCCAGACCAAGAACCAGTGTCAAAATTTTACTGCCGAAGAGATCAACCTTACGTCAGTATACCTGCTCCTGATGAAGGTCGTCGATATGAATATAGAGTTCAACAAGAAGACGCGCGCCAAAAATTATTAGATTTTGATAATATTCGGGAAAGATTGGGCTCGATACGATCAATCCGTCCAGAAGATATCATTCGTTCCACTATCTACACGTTTGAAGCCAAAATTGTAGAAAGATGGCGTTGTGGACGAACACTGCTAGCTGGAGACGCTGCCCATCTTACACCTCCATTTGCAGGACAAGGATTAAATAATGGTTTGCGCGATGCTCACAATCTAGCTTGGAAATTGAGCCTTGTTTTGAAAGAGGAGGCATCAGAAAAACTTTTGGATTCATATGAACTAGAAAGACGGGAGCCCACACGAGCCATGATAGACTTGGCAATAGCAATGGGGGATATTGTTATGCCTCAAACAGAAGAGGACATCGAATTTAGAAATAAGCTTGTTCAATGGCTAGATAGATTTCCAGCCGCACGAGATTACATTGTTTCGATGAAATTTAAACCACATCCTCACTATAAAAATGGTGCTTTTCTAGATTTAGACAGCCAAAAATTTTCCGGATCATTAGTTGGCCAAATGTTACCGCAAGTTATCCTTGACAACTCAGACTCAAAAGCATCACGGCTCGACGATTTTTTAGGAAACGGTTTTGCGATAATTATTCAGGATGAGCGTCTAATCGAAAAAGCAATAGGCGTTAGCAAAAATCTTTTTAATAGAGAAAAACTAAAAATTATTTTTATGGGCAGAACGAAATCCAAAATGTTGCATTGTGTTACACACCTCTTACCTAAAGAGGATGTTTTATTACACAGAATTTGGGCTCATCGGGATCAAATTATTTTAGTGCGGCCTGATAGATATGTAGCAGCTAGTTTTTCCGATGAAAGCCAATCCGATATACTAGACAAATTAAGGAAAGTTCTGAACCTAAAAAATAGCTGAGTGCTTCAATTTTCATCGGTCAACTAGGATATCATTTCGCCAGTTAAAAGTTACTAATGCGCTTAATATTAAGCCGATGACCCCGTACAGCATCACACTCCAATCATAACCTAAGTATTCAATCA
>CACHDV010000059.1 GCA_902578675.1 uncultured Alphaproteobacteria bacterium | reverse complement strand
GGCTCGTTTTTCGCGTTTCTCTTCTTGTATTTAGCCCCCTTACCACTTTTTATCGTGGGTTTAAAAAAAGATAACCCGTGGTGCGGGTTAGTTGGTGCGGTTGCCGCAGTGTCGCTTTTTTTCATTACTACGCCGCAAATGTCGATTATGTATTTGCTAGCCATTGCAGCTCCAACAGCGGTTTTTTGTGAAAAAGCAACTTCAAGGGCGGGCCCTTCACAAAAATGTTGGTATTCTATCAGTAATCTTTCTCTCTTTTTAATCGTGCCTCCAACATTTTGTTTTGTTTTATTGACTGCATATTTTTGGATTTATGGGCAAGGGTTAGGTTTTGTATTAATTGAAAAAACAAACGAAATATTTGACCTTTACATTACCGCCCTAAAAGGTCAAGGGCAGAATATTAACCCGTCGCTTTCTAAGCAACTAGATGGCGTTAAAAAGTCTTTTGCCGATACAGCCCCAGCTCTTATTTCAATTTTTTGGATGTCGTTAATAGTTTTAAACGGTCTGATAGCACAATCTATCCTTAAGAAATCAAACCGGAATCAAAGGCCATCGTTTGCAATCAGAGAAATTCAAATTCCTCGGCCTTTTGCCTTAATATTCCTCTCTAGCCTTGTACTAGCCAGTTTTTCGAGTGGCGAACTGGGATATCTAGTGACAAATCTGACGGCAATACTAGCTTTCCCAGTTATGTTAACCGGGCTTGGGGTTATACACACCTTTGCTGATAAAACTAACTATAGTGGTAGCATTTTGTTTGTTGTTTATCTTATTATTACATTTAGCAGATGGGCAGCTATTTTAGTAGTTTTAGTAGGCATTGCAGATCATTTTTTGAAATTAAGAAATAAGGTTCAGGTAAATAAAGTTTAGTAATTCATATTAAAATATAATTTCAACTTTTATTTTTGAAACATAATTTTTTTTATAGGAGCGCGTAGTGGAAGTAATATTATTAGAAAGAATTGAAAAGCTAGGCCAAATGGGCGATGTCGTAAATGTTAAAACTGGCTTCGCACGAAATTACTTGCTGCCGCAAAATAAAGCACTTCGAAAAACAAAACAAAATTTAAGCCGCTTTGAGTCCGAACGAGCTCAGCTAGAAGCAGATAATCTAACTAGAAAGAATGAGGCTGAGAATATTGCGGGCAAGCTTGAAAATATGAACGTTACGATTCTACGAGCGGCAGGTGAAACCGGCCAGCTCTATGGCTCCGTAACCAGTAGAGATATAGCCGAAAGTGTTACTAAAGCGGGTATATCGATCAACAAAAATCAAGTCATCTTAAACAGAGCTCTTAAAGTTTTGGGTCTTGAGCCAATTCGCATATCATTACATCCTGAAGTTTCAGTTGAAGTTACAGCAAACATTGCTCGCAATAAAGAAGAAGCAGAACAACAATTATCTCAAGGATATGCCGTGAGTGCTGTGCCTGTAGAAGAGGACCGACAACCAGAAAAAGCTAGCACCCCCTCTTCTGATAATACAGATGGCCCCCATTAAAGCCACCTTAGTGGCCAGTGAGGACGAGGAGAGAGAGGATTAAATTCTTTCTTTTTTGCACAGTAAAACTATCCCCGTTTTTAACGTTTTCCACAGGCCTTTCTTGCCTAATTGCTGCGCATATGTGAACTAGTTGTTGATCTTTTTTGAATGATGAGACGTAAATTTTCTGGTAAACTTAGTTTATGTCAAACGTAGATATAACAACTTTTCCGACTCAAATTGCCCAAGCAACAGTGCGAGAGCAACCGCACAACATAGAGGCAGAACAGGGGCTTCTTGGGGCAATATTGATTAACAACAGAGCTTACGAAAAAGTAAGTGATTTTTTGCAATCGGAGCATTTTTCAGACCCAATTCATGGAAAAATCTTTGAGTCCTGCGGCAAATTAATAGAGCGCGGCCAAATAGCTAATCCCGTTACCCTAAAACCAATATTTGATAATGAAGAGGCACTTGTTGAAGCGGGAGGCGCTAATTATCTGGTGCAGCTTGCTGCTTCTGTTGTAACCGTAGTTAACGCTGAGGATTATGGAAAATCAATAAAAGATAGTTTTTTGAGACGCGAATTAATCGAGATAGGAGAAGAGGTAGTTAATAGCGCTTACAGCTATGATCTTGATCAAACAGCCGTTAATCAGATTGAATTAGCTGAGTCCCAACTTTTCTCTCTCGCTGAAAATGATACCGCAGAAGGAGGATTAAGAAATTTTTCTGAGGCGTTATTAGAGTCGGTAAAAATGGCTGAAGCTGCTTATAAAAGAGACGGCGGTCTAGCTGGCCTAGCTACAGGCTTCAAGGACTTAGATAAACAATTAGGAGGTTTACATCCCTCAGATCTATTGGTACTCGCCGGTCGGCCAGCAATGGGGAAAACCGCTTTAGCGACAAACATTGCATATCACGTGGCAACAGCTAATCAACCAGACGGTAGCAGACCAGTAGTAGCCTTTTTTTCTCTAGAAATGTCTGCAGAACAACTTGCCACCAGAATATTATCTGAGAACACAGAGATCTCCTCCGAAAAAATTAGACGCGGTGAGCTATCTAGTAATGATTTTCAAAAACTTGTAAAATCCAGTCAGGAGTTGGAGTCTGCTCTACTTTTCATAGACGACACACCGGCCATTCCCCTGTCAACCCTTCGCACCCGAGCTCGGAGATTATTACGACAGCACGATCTATCTCTCATTATCGTCGACTATTTACAACTTATGCGTCCCTCACCAGGACAAAGAACAGATAATCGTGTACAAGAAGTATCGGTCATAACACAAGGTCTTAAGGCGATCGCAAAGGAATTAAACGTTCCTATTCTGGCACTCTCTCAACTATCAAGAGCCGTAGAACAAAGGGAAGACAAGAGACCTGTTTTAGCAGATTTGCGAGAATCTGGATCCATTGAACAAGACTCAGACGTTGTAATGTTTGTCTTTAGAGAGGAATACTATTTAGACAAAGCAGAGCCAGTGCAAAGGCCAGATGAAGGAGATGAAAGATATCATGAACGGCATGATAAATGGATAGATCTACGAAGCCGAGCTCACGGGAAAGCTGAAATCATAATCGGTAAACAACGTCATGGGCCCACTGGGACAGTCACATTACACTTTAATGGTCCAACAACTCGTTTCTCAGATTTCATAGAGGATGATAGACTTCCAGAACGAAATGATTAATGCTGTATAATTTTAACATTAATAAAAAAGCAAATTCGTTTCTCGTTATTGATATTGACGCCATCGTTTCCAACTATCAAACTTTAAGATCAAAACTTACAAATGCTCACTGTGCCGCCACTTTAAAGGCAAACGCCTATGGTTTGGGGATTAAGAAAATTGCCCCAGCCCTTGATAAAGCTGGTTGCCCAACTTTCTTTGTTGCTACATTAGATGAGGCGGTAGAACTTAGAAAAATATTAACTAGCAAGAGAAAATCGATATTAGTTCTAAACGGGTTCTTAACTGGAACCGGGTCTATTTTTAAACAATACAACATAACTCCGGTTCTAAATAATTTTTGCCAATTAGAAAAATGGGTTGACTTTAACACAACCCTAAAAGAGCCACAAAAAGCTGCATTGCATCTGGATACGGGAATGAACCGCCTAGGATTAGATAATACAGATTTATGGCGGTTAACTAACAACCCTCAAATTTTAATTAAGGCAAACATTTACATGCTGTTATCTCACTTAGCGTGTAGTGATGAACCCAAAAACCCAATGAACAAGAATCAATTACTGGAATTTAATTCTTTGATAAAACATTTACCTAGTATGACGGCAAGCTTTGCTAACTCCGGCGGGATTTATTTGGGGAAAAATTTTCATTTTGATTTAGTACGCCCTGGTCTTGCTCTATATGGGAGTGTCCCCGGCCATCTTCAAAATAATTTGAAAAACTGTATCTCATTATATGGCCGAGTTCTTCAACTTCGAGAAGTAGATAAAGGTCAATTAATAGGTTACGGAGGCACTTATAAGCTGCCTAAAAAGGCTCGCATCGCCACTATTGGTGTCGGTTATGCTGATGGATATCAACGCGTACTAAGTGGATCATCAACAGTTTTCCACCGCGGCTTTCCATTACCTTTAGTTGGACGGATTTCGATGGATTCCATAACGGTGGATATCTCTAGTTTACCCGACAATAATTTAAAGGAAGGGGACTTTGTCGAATTACTTGGAAAACACTTTACCATTGACCAGGCAGCATCTTTAGCTCAAACAGTACCGTATGAAATGATAACTGGGTTAGGACGTCGCCACTATAGATACTATAACCAAGTAAACGATAGACTATAAATAACCACTATCATTAGAGGCTCTTTATTAAAATGGTCTTAATAAAGCATATTGGACGATATGTTCTCGAAACGTTAGAAACAACGGGACGACTTGTAATTTTTTTTGCAAGAGCAACCTCGCATTGTTTTAGGCCTCCTTATTTTTACCGTTTAATTTTAAAGCAAGTCATAGATATTGGGTACTATTCGCTTCCTGTAGTAGGTCTAACGACGCTATTTTCTGGGATGGTATTAGCTTTACAAAGCTATAACGGCTTTACCAGATTTTCCTCAGAATCCGCAGTCGCGACTGTTGTCGCATTATCGATCACCCGAGAGCTAGGTCCTGTCCTCGCAGGGTTAATGGTGACAGGCAGAGTTGGCTCTTCAATTGCTGCAGAGTTAGGAAGTATGAAGGTATCAGATCAGGTTGATGCGCTAAGGATTCTCGGAACAAATCCATTTGATTATTTAATTGCACCTCGCATAATAGCCTGTATCGTATGCCTTCCGATTTTAGTTCTAATTGGCGATATAGTTGGAATTTTTGGCGGTTTTTTGGTGGGTGTCTATAAGTTAAACTTTAATCCAGCTATCTACCTATACCAAACGGTATCATATTTGGAGCCTATGGACATCGCGTCGGGTCTAATCAAAGCTTCTATTTTTGGTCTGCTACTGGGCATTATGGGATGTTTTCACGGATACAATTGTAGTCGAGGAGCTCAAGGAGTGGGTTTAGCTACCACAAATGCTGTCGTTTCCGGATGTATACTAATATTGATTTTTAATTATCTTGTCACTGAGTTATTTTTTTCCTCATAGCTTGTATTGTAATGAAATATCCGAGAATAGAAGTTAGAGAATTAAAAAAATCTTTCGATGACACTGTTGTTCTCGACAAAATAAACTTTAAAGTTCATCTGGGGGAATCATTGGTTATTATTGGAGCCTCCGGATCAGGTAAATCCGTTTTAACCAAATGTATCGTAGGTTTATTAAAACCAGACAACGGCGATATATTTTTAGATGGTCATCGACTAGAAACAAATTCTTCAGATAATACAACTGTAGCAGCCAATTCAATCAGTTATGTTTTTCAAAATTCTGCTCTATTTGACTCACTCAATGTTATTCAGAACATATCGTTCGGCCCTCAGCTCTTAAACAAGCAAAATGAGAAAGACGCCAACGAAATAGCTAAAGAAAGTATGAAAAAGTTGGATATTCATCCAAAATTTGGATCTATGTACCCGAAAGAATTATCGTCAAGCTCGCGCAAGATTGTAGCGATAGCTAGGGCCTTAGCTGTTAAGCCAAAAATTATTATTTTTGACGAGCCATCGACCGGCCTCGATATACGAGCTAGTCATAAATTAGACTACCTAATACGTGAAAGTGTAAAAAATGAGAATATAACCGCAATAACAATCACTCACGATATGAATAGTGCTCTACACATAGCTGATTCAATCGCTATGCTACACGAAGGTAAGTTGATTTGGTCGGGTAAATCGAGCGAATTGAAAAAATCAAACCGCGCAGAGGTCAGACGCTTTATCAAGCCTTTTTTAAGTTCAACATAACTTCAATTAGCAAATTAATATTATCGAATTTTGGTATATTTATAGATGAATAAGTTGATAAAACGCTACGTCTGTCAGGAGTGTGGAGCACAACATCCTCGTTGGAGTGGTCGTTGCGATTCCTGTAATTCTTGGAACACAATTATTGAAGAGATCCAAAGCAGTTCTAAGTCTCGCCAAGCAAACAAAAGTTCATCTCTGAGAGCAAGCCTCCAAATTCCAGAGGCTTTATCTAATCCCATCGAAACAACTCAACGTACGGCTACAGCTATAGAAGAACTTGATAGAGTTCTGGGAGGTGGATTAGTAAGTGGATCGGTGATTTTGCTGGGTGGTGACCCTGGGATAGGAAAGTCCACTTTGCTTTTGCAAGTTGCATCCAAATTAAACACACAATTGAAATGTTTCTATGTAACCGGCGAAGAAGCATTAGATCAAATAAGGCTAAGGGCGCAACGCCTCCACATAGAAAATTCTGAGGTATATTTATTAGCTGTCACAAACGTTTCCGATATCATTCAAATCTTAGAAAAACAAAAAACACCCAGCTTATTAATTGTTGACTCTATTCAAACTGTTTATAACGATTTGTTAGACGCGGCTCCCGGCACCGTCTCACAAGTAAGATCTTCAGCACATGAATTAATCAGGTTTGCAAAAGTTTCGAACACCATTCTCATACTAGTTGGCCATGTCACAAAAGAAGGAACTGTAGCGGGGCCAAGAGTGCTCGAACACATGGTAGATACAGTGTTGTACTTCGAAGGTGAGAGGGCCAATCAATTTAGAATACTTAGATCGGTTAAAAATCGATTTGGTCCAACGAGCGAAATTGGTGTTTTCCAAATGGCTCAAACCGGCTTATCGGAAGTTACAAATCCTTCGAAAATGCTCTTAGCTGAGCGTTCGAATGATGCAATTGGAAGCTGCATTTTTGCGGGAATAGAGGGAAGTCGGCCGATGCTAGCGGAAATACAAGCTTTAATAGCCCCCTCACCATTTGGCACTCCGCGAAGATCCGTAATTGGCCTAGATGGTAATAGGTTAGCAATGATCTTGGCTGTGTTGGAGGCACGTTGTAACATATCACTATCTAACAGGGATATTTTTTTGAATGTGGTCGGTGGACTTAAAATCAACGATCCCGCTGCGGATCTCGCGGTTGCCGCAGCGCTCCTCTCATCTCTTTTTAATTTTCCTCCCCCACATGAAAGTGTAATTTTCGGGGAAATTGGTTTGTCTGCAGAAATACGAACTGTAAACTATTCGGATATACGTCTAAAAGAGGGGTTTAAGCTTGGCTTCACTAACGCTATTATATCCCCTATTAGATCAATAAATTTGAAACTAGTTGGGGAACTCGAAATGACTATTAAAGAGATTTCCTCCCTCCATGAGCTCGTTACAATCTTCAAAAATTCAAACACCCGTTTCGACGCCTCAACCTAAAATAAAATCAAAGAAACTACTACGGCACCCTAATTAATGGATATTCTTACAATAGATCCCACAGACTTAGCAATTTTGATTATTATTTTTTGTTTTGGTTTTTTCTCACTTTTCAGAGGATTTATAAAGGAGCTATTTTCCATTATTGGCTGGATTTTCGCTGTTCTTGTTGCTGTTTATTTTACGCCATTTGTTTTGTCAAAAGTACAAGTTGTGCTGCCGTCTTTCAGTTTAAGTCCGCTTATAGCTGGGGTTTTAATTGCCCTGGTTGTTTACATACTTTTTAGGATACTTGGGGGCTTATTTCAAAAAAGGCTGGGCAAAGCTAATATAAGCGCTGTTAACCGATCACTTGGATTTTTATTGGGGCTCGCGAAAGGCTTTGCGCTAGTCTGTATTACTATTTTTATCACAAAGACATTCTTAAATGAGGCCGAATACCCCAATTGGTTGAGGACCTCCAAATCTCTTCCCCTCATAGAATCAACGACAATGTTTGCAGCGTCCCAGTTGCCCATGTATTTGCGGAAAAACTTTAAACAAAAACCAATAGATAGCTTCAAAACAGAAACGAAAATGAAATTTGAAAGTCTTAATCTGCCAAAGTTAAAGCAAGGGTATTCCCATAAAGACACCGTTTACAATAAGAACCAAAGACTACTTATGGACAAAGAATTCAGGAAAATTAACCCTTCCCAACAAAAACTCCAATAGCAAGTATCATGGGAAAATTTCTAACCTAAAAATATACTGTATAGGTATACCCCATCACGCGAGCATTAAAAGAGGAATACATGAGTAAAGATAAGCATCTTGATGGAAAAGTGGCGCTTATAACTGGAGCGTCGCGCGGTATCGGCGCAGCAATTGCTAGGGGGCTGGCTGCTAACGGGGTACATGTAATCCTTATCGCTAGAACAATTGGTGCATTGGAAGAATTAGACGATGAAATAACCCTTTCTGGTGGCTCAAGCACTTTAGTACCGTTAGATTTACTCGATTTTCCAGCGATTGAGAGACTTGGCGCAACTATCTTCGAAAGATGGGGGAAATTGGATATTCTAATTTCAAACGCTGCAATGCTTGGTAAGCTAACACCGCTACACCACTATGATCCATCCACCTGGGATAATGTAATTAACCTGAACCTTGTTGCTAACCAGCGTTTAATCAGAAGCTTTGATCCGTTATTGCGACAATCCAGTCATGGCAGGGCTATATTCCTATCCGCAACCGTGGCCAGGGTAGCGACACCCTACTGGGGAGCATATGCTACTAGCAAGTCCGGATTAGAAATGATGATCCAGGTTTATGCAAAAGAAACAGAAAAGACTAATTTAAAGGTTAATATTGTTGACCCTGGCATCACCAAAACCAGTCTTCGCGCAAGCGCGTTTC
>CACHDV010000058.1 GCA_902578675.1 uncultured Alphaproteobacteria bacterium | reverse complement strand
AAATTAAACGTTTACTGCCAATCTTTAAGAAGACACTTGACCTGCTACTGAAGAAATATCCAAACATTCATATAGCTATGCCAACGGTTGTTAGCGTTGAAGGGATGCTGCGCAGAGAGACTTTAGATTGGGAAACACCCGTATCAATTATAACGGATCCTGAGATGAAACTTAATGCCTTCGCGGCTAGTAGTGCTGCACTTGCTGCCTCTGGTACTGTTACATTGGAACTAGCAGTAGCAAAGGTTCCCAGCGTGATAGCGTATAAAGTTAATCCCTTATCCGCTATCGTTGGTTATTTCCTCGTAAATCAAGATGCTGTGGTGCTTCCGAATAAATTAACGGACGAAGAAATATTTCCGCTTTATTTGCAATGGAAATGCACTCCATATAATTTATATGAGGCAGTCATTCAAAAAATTGAAAATCCAACAGATCAACTTATCGAAGTCAGTGATGCTATAAGAAATATGTTGCGTCCAAACGGACAATCATCGCAAAACTTAGCGGCACAGATTATAATAAATTTGGTAGAGGGTGGCAAAACGTTATCACTGTGAGATGAATGGCGTTTTTTTAAAAGTATTTTGGTTATTTTAATTTTACCAACGGAGGGCTAATTGGTCGATACATTAGGATGGCGGGGAAAATTTGGTGTTATTACACCCTCAACAAACACAGTCGTTCAGCCTGAATATGATGCAATTTGTCCTCCCGGTGTCACCACTCATATAGGACGAATGCATATACCAGATGACCCAATGTCAAGTGATGAGGATTTTGATGAGCTAATCAGGCGAATTGATGTGGCCTTGGAGGACGCGGTTAAACGAGTTATGACATGTAAGCCTGATTATTTTGTCTTGGGGATTTCTAGTGAAAGTATATGGGGAGGTGGTCTCGAAAAGGCGCAAGAAATCGTCAGGAGAATGGAGCCACTTTTAAACGGGGTTCAGGTAAGTCAGGCGGCAGATGCACTACCTGCGGCTCTGAAGGCTTTTGGTGTGAAGAAAAAAATTTCGGTCGTTACACCCTACTTTCCTGTTGCTGAACCACATATTCAACAATTTGCCGCTGACATTGGCTATGAAATTGTGAAAACTTATCATATGAGCTGCAAAAGTCCGACATTGATAGCTCATACGAGTGAGGAGCAGTGCTGGGAGGCAATTCGATCCGTAGACACTAATGAAGTTGAAGCAATTATTCAATTTGGAGCAAATCTACCCTTCGCGGTAGTTGCTGCTGAGGCAGAAAAACGTCTCAAAAAACCAATAGTGGCAGTTAATGTTGCTACTATTTGGTATGCGTTGAGGTCATTCGGAATAAAAGATCGGATTTATGGTCAAGGTAGGCTCCTGTGGGAGTATTAGGCTCTAGAATATGGGAGCTACTTCCAATGGCCCAGTTTAGTTTTGAGGCTTGAGAGGGGCTAACCACACAAGTGGAATGATGGAAAATGCTATCCAATAATAGAGATGGAACGCGTTTATATAACCTATCATTTCGGATTGCCGGTTTATTTCTTTTGATAGCCCAGATAAAGATTCTACGTCACCAGGAGCAGTCGTTCCTTTAAGTGGCATCACAGAAGTACTATCTCCAAAAATTGATATGAAACTGCTGAGGTCTGCGTAATTTATGGCTGTGGATCTAATCACTAAAGCGATCGTGATGGATATCGAGATAGAGCTCCCAATATTTCTAATAAGGTGCCAAAAAGCACTTGCCTCATTGAGGAATTTTTTATCGAGCGTATTAAAAGTAATTAGGGTTAGCGGTACCCAAACAAAACCGACGCCCAATCCTGCTAAGCTATTTGTCCATGCAAGCTCGAATGCTGATAAATTAATGTCAAAGTGCGACATATAAAAACCTGCAATTCCTTGGAGTAAGAACCCAACGCTTAAAATAAAACGAGGGTCCAATTTTTTATTTATAAAGACAAGGAGTGTTGATCCGCAAAGAGTACCTAACCCTCTTAAGGCTAAAAATATACCGGTGAGATCCTCTGGGTAATTCTGCAAATCTTGCATCATTGGCGGGTAAAGAATTAACGGAGTCCATAGAATTGTCCCAAAAAGAAACATTATAAGAAGGCCTAAAAAGTAGTTTTTATTTAGGAAAATATTTAAATTTATAAACGGATTGTTGGTCGTAAAAATATGGCTCAGAAAAATGTAAAAACAGAATGTCGCAAGAATAAATTCGAAAATTATTTCTTTAGAGTCAAACCAATCCAACCTTTGTCCTCTATCTAACATTAACTGGAGTGCGGCTATCCCAACACAAAGTGATAACAGCCCGGTCCAGTCAAGTTTTGAGGCATTGGTTTTGCTTTTGTCATTTATGATTGCAATAATAGCAAACAGTACAATTATTCCAAATGGGACTAGAAGAAAAAATACCCACCGCCAGCCAAGTTCCTCGGAGAGAAAACCACCAACCGTTGGCCCAATAATAGGTCCAAAGACCACTCCCATTCCAAATATTGCAGTTGCTGTTCCGTGTTCTTTTTGTGGGAAGGTGTCTAAAACCATAGCCATAGCTATCGGCACCAAGGGAGCACCAAAACCGCCTTGGAAGATTCGAAAAATAACCAACTGTTCGAGGTTTTGTGATAAGCCGCAGAAAGTGGAGCTAATTATAAATCCTGAGACACATGAAATTAGTATGTTGCGCCTACTAAAGCGGGAGGCAAGCCAGCCGGAAGCGGGAGTTACCACTGCCGTTGCAACAATATTAAATGTAACAACTAACGCTATTTGATCTTGTGTACATGCGAATGTCCCCTGGATTTTGGGGAGCGCAACGTTAGCTATCATAACCGTCATTGTGTACAACATCGTGGTAAACGTCAGTGTTGCCAAAATCAGATAGCGCGTTAATACATAACGTCCAGTGGCTTCACTTTGTGCAGGATATTTTAACAAAGTCTTGTCCTACTTTGATATTGTGTGAGGCTTGGTATAAGTCGAATTTTCGACGTGCTTGTTCCAAGAAGCATTTGCAAAAAGTGCCAGAGTGTTTTCAAAACTTACTTATCTCAGATTCGAGTAGGTGGATTCGAGTAGGCGTACGACTAAGATTGCTAAAATTAAAACTTAGATCGCCGTTCTTCGATATTGGTGATAACTTCTATAAGCACGGTGATCCCCTCCGCATTTAATTTTTGAGCTTGTTTCACGGCGGGAGTAATTTCACTAGGTGAGGTAACTTTTATGCCGGTGGCTCCCATACCTTCAGCTATTTTAGTATAATCGCCGTGCATATTTGATATTCCATATTCGGTTCTCGCTTCCTCTCCAATAGCTCCACGATTATTGCCTGTGTAAGTTGCCATATTATTGTTATTTAAGAGAATTGTAGTAATAGGCACTTTGGATCTTGCAGCCGTTTCTATGTCTGTTCCGGACATTCCAAACGCGCCATCACCCATCACATTGACGCAAAACTTATTTGGCTGGGCCAGTTTCGCCCCAATAATCAACGGAATTCCAAATCCTAAATGTGTTGTTTTTCCCCAACCAATATAACTGTGTGGTAGAGTGGCTTGAAAAAACGGAACAAGACAATCGCGAGGTGCACCAGCATCATGCGTAACAATACTGTTTTCTAAATCAATTACGTTATTAAGTTCATTGATCACGCGATAATAGGCTATCGGTTTTTCATCTGAGTGTAGAACCGGTGTCCACTTTTTCAGCCATTTGTTTTTAATGCTTGCGATCTCATTTTCGACCGTTGTTCGATCGTTGAATGTATATTTGTCTTTTGATTCTTTGATATTGCTAATCAGCTGGTTTACTGTAAGGGCCGTGTCTCCAATAAGGCCGATTTCTGCTGTTTCGTCTTTGTTTATATCGCTAGGGTCGATCGTATTATGTATTATCAATTTATTGGGGAGAATTTTTTGACCATAAGGTGATCGTGTTAAACTAGTGCCTAAGGCAATAATTAAGTCGGATTCAGTCAGCCACTTATGCGCCATCTCTGTGGTAGTACCACACCCTGCACCAAGCGCAAGTGGATGTCTTTCATCAAATGAAGATTTACCTGGCATTGTGCAAAACACTGGTGTTGCGGTCAATTCTGCTAGTTCTTTAAGCGGAACGCTACCATTCGATGCAAGGACACCACCGCCTGCCCAAATTACAGGCTTACGGGCTTTTTGCCATAATTCTATTGCGTTCGCTATTTCATTAGTATCTGGCACTTGAAGACTACAACTAGGTGATTTGTAGTTTTGATATTCCTCTGACACGCCTTGTTGACAGACGTCCGTAGTCATTTCTACAACTACAGGGCCAGGAGGACCGTTCTTTAGAGCATTAAATGCGCGGCGCATCACCGCGCCTACCTGATTCGGGGAATAGATTGCTTCCACCTGCTTTACCCAGCCTTGATATTTTTGAACGGCGCTAAAATTTGGTTTGACCGAGATTTGATCTAGTGAGTTGCCACCAAGCAGTATTAAAATTGGAATATTATCCGCTGCAGCTTGCGCTATTCCTCCCATAGCATTTTCAGCTCCAGCTTGGGATTGAACTGCTACTACCCCAAACTTTTTTCGCATGCTTATTCTACTGTATCCGTCAGCTGCCATAACAGCGCCACGTTCATGTCGGAAAGCAATGGGCCGTATATTTATTTTTGCGCACGCGGATATGATTGGATTGCTTGGAAAACAGGATATCCATTCTACGTTCTCTTGTTTTAGAATGCTTGCTATGTAATCTATTCCATTCATCGGAGATCTCCCCCAATCCTTATCGTCGTATAAATGTAATTGCCAGTCTTCCATAGGAAATAGTTACCTCGTCATATATTATGGTAAGATAGCCGTTTGAACCAGTCACTGAAGACTATTTCTTGGATTTTATTAGATCTTGACTTGGGTACTTGCTCTTATTTTATATTGCGAATTAGATCTGGTTTTGATGTTGTCGAACGTTCAGAAATAATAACTAGATTAGCTCGTAAGGGAAGAGACTACAATGCATGAAAAAGTGTTGGATATAGAAACTGCGGATGGTCAAATGGAAACGTTTCTTTGTTGGCCGGAAAGAAATGGACCTCATCCTGCTGTATTGATGCTGATGGATGCGCCAGGCATACGCGATGAGTTGTATGATATGGCAAGGCGTCTGGCAACCGTTGGGTTTTTTGTAATATTGCCAAATCTTTATTATCGCGCTGGCGCTGATACAAAATACGGCAAGGATGTACTCGAAAATGGAAGTGCGGAACATAAAAGGATGCGGTCGGTTAGAACTAAAATGACAATTCCACCAGTGATGGGAGACGTTTATTCATTGCTGCAATTTATTGAAAACCATGACGCAACAAATGATGGACTTGTGGGTGTACATGGCTATTGTATGAGCGGCCCTTACGCACTAGCTGCGGCCGCACGTTATCCCGATAAAATTGGAGCGGCAGCATCATTTTATGGGACTTGGATCATAAGTGATAATGAAGAAAGCCCGCATCAAAATTTATCGAAAGCTGCTGGGGAACTTTATATCTCATGCGCCGAATTTGACGATTTAGCTCCGCCAGATATGGTAGAAGAATTAAAACACTTGTTCATTGCGTCTGGCAATAATGGTGAACTGGAAATTCATGAAGGTGTTCATCATGGGTTCGCATTTCCGGAGCGTTGGTGCTACGACAAAGATGCTGCAGAGCGTCACTGGGAAAGATTAATTTCCCTTTACAAACGTTGTTTAACCTGAACGTTAGAGTGATTTTTATTTTCTTAGCGCGCCAAAAAACCACCGTCGATTGTAAGTTCTGTGCCAGTTACGAACTTTGCCCCATCGCTTGCTAAATATACGACACCCTCTGCTATATCGCTCGGTTCGCCAAGTTTTCCGAGGGGTACATTTTCTTCAATATAATTTCTGAACTCGGGGCCTCGTCTTTGTATAGCGCCTGCAACCATTGGGGTGTCGATAAAACCTGGATGTATTGAATTGACTCTGACGAGAGGTGTTTTACGGGCACACTCTAGAGCTGCGGCCTTTGTTAAAAGGCGCACACCGCCTTTTGACGCGCAATAGTTTGTCGCGGTTGCCAGCCCTGCAAAACCAAGTATTGAAGAGATATTTATGATTGAGCCACCTCTACCTTTACGCATAGCTTTGATACCGTACTTACACCCTAGAAATACGCCATCCAGATTAACAGAGAGGCAATTTCTCCATATAGAGAAATCCATATCTTCTATTTCAATCGCGCTGCTTCCGACACCTGCGCCATTTAGCAAGATATCTAAATGACCGTGGCGCTCAAGGATGTAATCACATATCTCGCGCCAGCCCTCTTCAGACGTGGTATCCTGCTTCATGAAGGAGCATTTGCCTCCATTATTTATTATTTGTTTCGAGACCGCTGTGCCTTCTACCTCCTGCAAATCACTTAATATTACCGTTGCACCTTCTTTTGCCATTAATTGGCCAGTAGCCTTTCCAAGACCTGAAGCGCCGCCTGTTATTAGCGCCACTTTATCCCTCAGACGTCCCATTGTTATCTCCAATTTGGTAATCTACAAAACTAGCAGAGTAATTTGTTAATGATTATTTTATCTCCGGCTTTTATCGAAGACGTTTGATTATAAATTAATTTATTTTTTTACCACTGCCAGCGAGCTTTACATTCGATCCGCGCTCATAATGTCGGATTACTTCGTTTACATCTATATCGCCCCCTCGCTCATTTATAGCAGCATGATAAATCTCACGAGCAGAGTTAATAACAGGAAGTGTAACGCCTGTTGATATTCCAAGTTCGGCCGCTTGTCTTATATCTTTGTGCATTAGGCCAAGGGTAAATCCCTGAACCGGGTTGTCGTTCGGTAAAACAAATTTGGGAAGTGTTACATCGGTTGCAAAATTTTTCCCAGAGCTTTTATTCAAAATTTCGGCACAGAGATCAGGGTCGATCCCATTCTTTGTTGCTAATGCAAGCGCTTCAAAGGTAGCTAGACGATTTGTTGCGTTAAGCATATTATTTGCCAGCTTCATTACATGACCAGTCCCTACACCGCCTGTTCTGAAAATATTAGGACTGACAGCTTCAAGCGCAGGCATTGTTTGCCCGACGGCGTTATCACTTCCGCCCACCATTATTGCTAAAGTCCCTGCGGTCGCACCAGCGGGGCCGCCTGAGACCGGTGCATCCACCAAAGAGATACCACTGGGCAATTCATCTGCCATTTGTCTGGTTATGACCGGATCACCGGTCGTCATGTCACAAATGATGCCAGTTTCCATAGTTGAGAGAAGGCCATTTGAAGCAAAAATGACTTCACGCACGTCATTAGATGTTGGCAGGCATAAAAAAATGACATCTGCCTTTGCACCAATTTCTGCAACGGTTGATGCCGTCTGAGCCCCTAGTTCACCGAATTCGTTTCGAATTCTTTCCGATAAGTCAAAGACAATTAATTCTTGGGTTAACAGCATACGTTTAGCTATAGCACCACCCATATTTCCAAGACCTATGTACCCAAATTTCATCAATTATTCTCCTGTAAAGTATTATCTAAACTCTGCCAATTTATCAGATTACTAGTTCGAAACGATCCTCAATAGTGATTTTGGGTTATGATCAGGCAGGTGATCTGCAATCGTTTTATATCGTTGTAAAAAAGATCTGCGTTTTTAAAGAACTTCTTGGCTTGCAAGTTGGGTATTTGTTAATAGGATGGCCCTGATAATTATTTGGTGATGTAGGAGAAAAATCCAATGGACGAGGGTAAAGCGCAAAAACAATTCGAATCTGCCTTAAAGACTTATCACCAAAGCTTTGAGACATTTTTTATAGCGAAGTTGCTTGGTCTAGAATTTTCCTATGAGGAAAATGGCTGTGTGGTGGCGTTTCCCGTTGAAGACTTTTTGTTCAATCCTCAAGGTACTTTTCATGGAGGTATGCTTGCAACGGTTATGGATATTTCAATGGGACACCTAATTAACCGTGAGATAGGCAAGCCAGGTTTTACACTTGAGATGAAAAATCAGTTTCTTCGTCCACTTACAAAGGGCCCCGCCAGTTGCAAGGGAAGTTTTATTCGAAAAGGCAGGTCAATAAGTTTCTTAGAGTCGCATGTTTGGGATGCTAATAAAAAATTAGTAGCTCATGGCACATCAACTTGGAAAATGGGCGAGTAAATCTGTAAAGTCTTTAGAAAGGCTTATCACCTTTTACGGTTACCCTATAACCCGACCTTACTTGAGGATAATAATCCCACAGGGCTAGATGCTGAACACACCTGTTATCCCAAAAAGCAATGCTGTGCGGTTGCCATTTGAAGCGAACCTGATAATCTGGTTTTGCGCAGTGACTATATAAGAATGCAAGTACGCTATCGCTTTCGGCTTTTGGTATTTCATTGATGTGTGTTGTGAACGTTTTGTTTACAAATATTGATTTGCGACCAGTCACAGGGTGTGTCCGAATTACCGGATGAACGTTTCTTGGATAAGTCAAGTTTGTATCGTCATGGTTCTGATTGTTGTATCGACCGCGATAAATTTGTTCACCAGAGTGCGTTGCATTGAGTCCGTCCAAATAAATCTTCATCCGCTCGCTCAGATCATCATATGCAGCCTCCATGCTTGCAAATAATGTATCACCACCAGATTTAGGAACCTCCCATAAGTGCAGAATACTGCCCATTGGTGGTTCAGCATCACATGTTACATCGGAATGCCAATTTTCTCCTGCTATATGCTTAGAATCCTTGTCGGCATGAACGATTAATATCTCTGGGTGGCCTGGGGGAGGAGGTGATCCCGGGTGAA
>CACHDV010000057.1 GCA_902578675.1 uncultured Alphaproteobacteria bacterium | reverse complement strand
GGTTCCCTTCCATGCACGACCAACTCACTTGCCTCTCCACCACATATTTCCAAAATCATTTTGGTAGCCATCTCTGATCCCCATCCAGGCGATGTTGGATCGAGGCCTCTTTCAAAACGATACCTTGCATCACTAATTATATTTAATTTCCGTCCTGTGGATGCCGTTCTCACTGGATCAAAAATTGCTGCTTCAAGGAACATATTCGCCGTTTGATCATCACAACCAGACCTTTCGCCGCCCATAATCCCTGCCAAATCGTCGACACCGTTATCGTCTCCGATAACAATCATGTCTTCACTAAAAGAATATTCCTTACCATCTAGCGCCAGATATTTTTCCCCGGTTTCTGCAAGTCTTATAAAAATATTACCGCTTATTTTATCAGCATCATATGCGTGGAGAGGTCTCCCGAGGTCTAGCATGATGTAATTAGTTATATCAACAAGTGCTGATATTGGTCGCAATCCAACAGCCGTTAGCCGACCCTGTAACCATTTCGGGCTTGGAACGTTTTGAACACCTTTGAAAAAACGTCCGACTACATATGGTGCCAGTGCGGGCTCTTCATCAGGCAAATTAACTTGCCAATTTATGGGGCTCTTGAATGTACCTTTTACAGGGGATGTATCTAAAGATTTTAATTTGCCCAATCCCGCAGCGGCGAGATCTCGTGCTATCCCTCTAACACCCAAACAATCTGCCCTATCTGGGGTTATAGCTATATCAATTACAGGATCATCTAAGCCGGCTAGTGTTGCATACCCTGCTCCAATCTCCGCGCTTGGATCCAACTCAATTATCCCCTCGTGCTCGTCTGAAATACCCATCTCGCGTTCAGAGCAGAGCATCCCATTGGACTCTTCTCCTCTTATAACGCCCTTTTTGAGAATGTCTCCCGAACTTGGAATTATCGCGCCAGGTGGAGCGAAGACACCTTTAATTCCTGCGCGTGCATTGGGGGCACCACAAACAACTTGAACTTTTTCGACACCAATATCAACTACACATAACTTAAGTCTATCTGCATTCGGATGTTGCTGTGCTTCCTCTACGTAGCCAACAATAAAATCCGACAAGTCTTTCGACCTATCTTGAACACTCTCAACTTCCAGGCCCAACATAGGTAATTTATCGCAAATTTCGCCTAAAGACGCTTTTGTTTCTAGGTGATCTTTCAACCATGACAGGGTGAATTTCATTGATTAATACCTTTAGAAACAGTTGGAATGTCCAGAGGAACAAAACCGTAATGCTTCAGCCAACGGATATCACTATCGTAAAACGGGCGCAAATCGGGTATGCCATATTTAAGCATGGCAATTCGTTCTATACCCATGCCAAAGGCAAAACCTTGGTACTCATCAGGATCTATTCCACATCCAGCTAGCACACGAGGGTGAACCATGCCAGATCCCAAAATTTCTAGCCAATCATCCCCTTTTCCTATTCTGAATTCTCCGCCTGCTCGGGTGCAGCCTATATCAACCTCCGCTGATGGCTCGGTAAATGGGAAATAGCTTGGCCTAAACCTCACGGGCAGATCATCGACCCCAAAAAAAGCCCTGCAGAAATCTATTAAACAACCTTTTAGATGTCCCATATGGCTTTTCTTATCAATAACCAAGCCCTCGACTTGATGGAACATGGGCGAGTGAGTAGCATCATGATCCGAGCGAAAGGTCCTACCAGGGACTATTATTTTTATTGGAGGAGCTGTTTTTTCCATCGTGCGAATTTGAACCGGCGACGTGTGGGTGCGAAGGACCCTAGGAACACCGGTATCGTCGGGCGGCAAATAAAAAGTGTCTTGTTCCTGTCGCGCCGGGTGCTCAGGAGGGATATTTAGGGCTGTGAAATTGTAATAGTCAGTTTCTATATGCGGACCCTCCGCAACGGAAAAGCCCATCTGACAAAATATTGCTGTCAACTCATCGATAGTCTGAGTGATCGGATGAATACTGCCTGCTTTATCTGGGCGGACAGGTAGCGTAACGTCGACACGGTCCTTCAAAAGTTGAGCTTCAAGAGCGCTACTCTCCAAATCAACTTTGCGAGAATCTATTGCTGCGGTAACTTCGGTTTTAATCTTGTTTAGTAACTGCCCAGCCTCTTTGCGGCTTTCAGCATCTAAACCACCCAGGCTTTTCATAAGACCCGTTATGCTACCTTTTTTACCGACAGCCGAAATACGGATCGCCTCTATGGCTTCAAGGTCAGAAGACTCCTCTGCAGCCTTAATCAAGTTAGCCTTAAGTTCTAACCATTCATCCATTATAATCACCATTTAGTAAAATCAATTATCGGCAGAGCGTTGTATCTCAATCAACTCCAACACGTTAATTCATGGGATAAAAAGTAATTACGAAAGAGCTGCCTGAGCCTTATCCACTAGACCTTTAAATGAAGCTGGTTCGCTGATAGCTAAATCGGAAAGAACTTTTCTATCAAGTTCGATACCCGCTTTTTTCAGGCCATTCATAAATTGTGAATATGTCAGTCCATGTTCCCTGACACCAGCATTGATACGTTGAATCCAAAGCCCCCTGAATGTTCTTTTACGGACTTTCCTATCACGATACGCATATTGGCCGGCCTTCTCTACAGCCTGAACCGCAACACGAAAAACGTTTTTCCTTCGACCGTAATAACCCTTCGCTTTATCAGTGATTTTTTTGTGGCGAGCGTGGGCTGTTGTACCACGTTTAACACGAGCCATATCTCACCCTCCTATAAATAAGGTAGAAATTTTCGGACGATTTTGGCGTCCGCGGCACAAAGCGTCGTCGTGCCTCTGGTTGAACGAAGCATGTCTCGAGGTCTTTTGCTCATACCGTGGCGTTTATATGCGTGGTTATGAAGTATTTTACCCGTTCCCGTAACCCTAAAGCGCTTCTTTGCGCCGCTTTTAGTCTTCATCTTGGGCATTTTCATCTCCTTCGTTTGGATTTAGTTGACAGCTACTTCTCTGCCTCAATTTTGGCCAGCTAGGCATGCCCTTTAAGCCGTAGCGTGGCGCTTATCACCGATCGGTAACCCGGGTTTATACCGAGAACTCTTGCAATAATCAATAGTATAAATCGTGCCTCAGCACATGGAATAACATCTATCAATTTAAGTAAGAGTTGGTGACAGATCTAATCTCGCAACGATTCCCTCTAATTCTTTTGAAGCAGCTGGATAATATTTCATTACCAATGGATCGTGTCCGGGAATAATGTGATCTTGAGACTCGGCAAGCATCTCCATAGTTGTATATCCATTAAGCATATCACCTAAGTTGTACACGATAACAAACGGGTTACGCTCTTTAAAATTTTCATAGAAATGGGCACAATCAGATGCCACAACAACCCAGCCCCTTTGTGTCCAAACCCGGACACACATTAACCCAGCAGAATGACCTCCTATTTTATGGACAGATAACCCTGGGACCAGCTCTTCGTCTCCGTCAACGAAATGAACTTGGTTTCCATAAACCTTTCTTACCAACTCACAAACATCATCCACCTCAAAAGGGCGTTGCGTCGCGGGAAAACACATGCATCGACCTGTGGCATACGACATTTCTGTATCCTGTAGGATGAATTTTGCCTTTGGGAAATCTGCTACACCTCCCGCATGATCATAATGCATATGGCTGATTATGACGTTCTCGACTTCCGCGGAATTTACCCCCATTAATGCTAGGCCTTCCGCAGGCGTTCTTAAAAGAGGTGTAGCCCTTTTTTTGGATGCTACTTCCCCAAAACCCGTATCTACAATGTATGTTCTTTTATCGTTTTTAATTACCCATACAAAATAGTCCAATGGCATTGGAACATCATGCTCATCCATGTATAGCATGTTACCATTTCGGGTACGATTAGCATTATGTGCGTATTTCACTGCATAAATTTCAAACACTTCTCTGTCTTCTGATTTACTCATCTGGTCTTCTCCCCAAACAGATTCACTCGATAATTATTTAAACACTGTAAACTTTAGGCCTCAGAACGTAATATAAGCAAGCCGGCGGAGACTACAGGGAGCAAAACAAATGGCAAGTATCACAGTCGGGTTCATTGGAACTGGCGCGATGGGTGAACATATGTGCAGACATATTGCCCAGAGCAATAGTTACAGGGTTTTAGCCTATGATTTGAACGAAGTACCACTCGAACGACTCAAGGAATACGGGGTTAGTAAAGCAAGCAGTTGCCAGGAATTAGCAGAAAATAGCGACGTAACAATTCTTTCTTTACCGGGCGGGCCAGAAGTAAAGACTATTTGTGATAATGTATTATTCCCTGCAGCGCGCAATGATTGGATTGTCATTGATATGTCAACGACACCAGTAAAACTAACCCGAGAGATTGCTTCCCAATTTAATAAACTAGGAACAAAGTTTTTAGACGCGCCAGTGGCGAGGACTCAACAAGCTGCAATCGATGGGAACCTTTCTATCATGGTGGGAGGCGATCCAGGTGCGTTAAAAGAGGTAGAAAAAATTCTTCTCTGCATGGGGCCTGATATAACACATTGCGGTTCCACAGGCTGTGGCCAAATAGCAAAAATTTTAAATAATATGGTCGTTTTTCAAAACGGTGTCGCGCTGGCCGAAGCTATCACCATTGGTCAACAAGCCGGCATGGATGGCGGGGAACTACTCAATATTATAAACAAAAGTTCAGGTGGATCTTTCGTTGGGATGAACCATGGCATTAAATCGATGGTTCCTGGCACGTTTCCGCTAAAGCAATTTCCAGCAAGATATGCTCTAAAGGACCTTTCATATGCATTGCTTCTTGCTGAAGATGGTGGCATCAATGCCAAAGGCGCGAAGTTAGCTGGTGAGATGCTAGAGACTGCTATTCAAATGGGATATGGCGAAGAATATTGGCCGACAATAATAAATGTGGTGGATAGAGATTCTAAAAGTTAATTTTTCTAAGAAACTGCCAATTCAGGCAACTTTGGTAAACGGTTTCATATAAAACTCTATCAAGAATACAGGGTTAAAAGAGATCACACTAGGTATCTTAAGCTATGGCAAAGCCACTAAATGAAAGTTTTCACGAAGGAAGTCATAACAATCTTTTCATACTCTTTATCATTATAGCGATCGTCACCACAACTAGGATTATTTTACTTTTTTTCTCAGAACTAAACTTGCACGGAGACGAGGCTCAATATTGGAGCTGGAGTCAAGAGCTGGATTGGGGTTACTTTACAAAACCTCCCCTTATTGCTTGGGCGATTCACCTTACCACTCTTATTTTTGGCAACTCAGAGTGGGCCGTAAGGCTTTCTTCTCCCCTTTTTCATGCTGGAACAAGTTTGGTTTGTGCTCTTCTGGCAACTGAGCTATTCGGAAGAAAGGCTCTTCTTTGGACAGGAATTATTTTTTTAACCCTGCCTGCCGTCTCTTTTTCCAGTTTTCTCATATCAACCGATGTTCCATTACTGTTTTTTTGGTCGGTTGCACTGTATGCGCTGCTCCAAATTCTAAGAACACATCATTTTTTATGGGTTGTTTTATTGGGTATTACTCTCGGAGCCGGACTGTTGAGCAAATATGCGATGGGTTATTTCATAATATGCTCATTCCTAGCCTGTAGCTTAATACAACAACACCGCTGGTTTCTAAAAAGTTACTATGGACTAATTTCAATACTGATCGCTCTAGCCATTATTGCACCTAATATTTATTGGAATTTTTATAGTGGTTGGGCAACTGTCACTCACCTTGGTGACAATATTAATCTTAAAGGTAATCTATTTAACTTCAGCAATGCTATTTATTTTTTGGCGGAACAAGCTGGGGTCTTTGGCCCAGTGCTCTTCGTAGTTCTTGTAGCAAGCATTATTAAACTTTTAAGAGGCAAGTCTACAAATACTGAAAAATGGCTCCTCTGTTATATTTTGCCGATATTGTTAATTGTGACCCTCCAAGCCTTTCTCTCTCGAGCAAATGCTAATTGGGCAGCCGTTGCTTATGTTGGAGCGACGACCCTAGTCTCTGGATGGCTAATTTCTAATAGGAAAAACTTAATAATTTACATCTCCACTGCCCTGCATTTTCTAGTTTTATTTATTTTGGCTGTATACTTTTTAGATCTACCAGGCATAGAACCACCACTAAAAAGCGACCCTCTTAGAAAATTAAGAGCATGGGATCAAACCTCGGAACACGTAGCGAAGTTTATGAACAAATATCCCGGCCACAAATTATTGACAGACGACCGGAAGACCATGGCTTCACTTATCTATGGGCTGAGGGCAGAAAAATACAGACCATTAATATGGGATTACGATGGCATTCCAAATCACCATTATGAGCTTGCCTCAAAATATTACGGCAAGCCACAGGACAAAATTTTACTCGTTGCCAAGTGGGATAACCCATACCCAATCCTAGATCGTTTTTTATCGGTTGAACGGCTTGAGAAAATAGAGGTGCAGACCGGAAAAGGTAGAGTTAGAACTCTTCACGTATTTAAATTAGCTAAATACTTACCTGGGTAAATTGGATGGCGAAACGAAGATTTAATTTGTCCAAAATAACTTTCTTGGCTGCGACTCTAACGGCTGTGTCTTTTATCTTTATGGGCTTTCCACAAATTGATATAGCAGTATCAGCACTTTTTTATAAACCGGAACAAAACTTCCTCCTGCGCGATACACCCCTCCATCTATTTGTTGACTCCTGGATCAGACCCTCAATTAAGTACCTTGCTATAGCATTCGTAGTTGCCTGTGTTTACAAACTTTTTCTTGGAAAATCTCCTATTAAGCGACGTTTTAATATTGTGGCCTTTTTATTTTCATCATTTCTGCTAGGGCCTGTTCTACTCGTGAACGGTTTATTGAAGGAATTCATTGGGCGAGCCCGACCAAAAAATATTATTGAGTATGGTGGGACTAAAATATTTTCACCTGCCTATTTTCCGGCAGATCAATGCGAAACAAATTGCTCCTTTGTATCGGGAGATGCTGCTGTTGCATTTTCAACAATCGCATTCGCATTAACATTCAAAGGCAAATTAAGATTCCACCTGGTCGCGGTCGCTTTATCGTTTGGCGTTTTGGTAAGCATCTACAGATTAGGAACTGGGGCGCACTTCCTAAGTGACACAGTTCTTTCTGGCTTATTCTGTATCTTGATCATCCTAATTTTGGAGAGAATGCTGCTGAGAAAAGCAGATCAAACTTCAAGGGCAAGAAATTAGGGAATACAGAGTTAATCTGGCGTACCGCTTTCTAAAATGTCGTCGAAAAGTGCGTCTCGTAACTCTTTAAGATATTAGTTAGTTAAAGTGGTATCAGCTATTTCCCAAAGAACCAAATTGCTCCTGATAACAACGCCGATATGGCTATCGCGCCTCCCCAGATTAAAGACACTAACAATCCCAATGAAGGCTCGATACCTAAAATAGTAAAAAGCGTAACGACCGTACCCTCTCTTACCCCCCACCCTGCTATAGAAACTGGAACCAATTGAACAAGGCTTATTATTGGAAGTATCCCTAACATCGTAAAATAATCAGCTTGAACGCCGATTGCTAAAGTAAGATACCAAAGGCACAACGCCCCAAGACCATGAATGATAAGGCTAATTAAAATAGCGTAAGCTGTTATAAAGCCTTCTCGCCCTAATAAATTAGCTTCTACAAAAAGCTGCCTTAACCAATTGTAACGGATAAACCTGCTAAAACGCTTTTCAATATCTGCTCCGTAGTAAATGATAATCAAAGACCCTGCTACAAAAATAGCTGCTAGTAATTGAAATGTTGCAACAGGCCATGTTGGAGGCAATAGCTCTCTCATAATAAAACCGGTCGACAACAATAGTAGCATCAGGGAAGCCAAACCCGTTGTGCGATCTAAGATAACCGTGCGTGTTGCACGGCCTACCGATAATCCGCGTTGCCGCGAGAGCTCTATTCTTATCAAGTCTCCACCAATTGAAGTTGGCAAGATTTGATTACTAAACATTGCTCCGAAATTAATTTGAAAAATGTGGACTGCACTCAAAAATGGCCCTGTCATTCTTCCAATTAAGAACCATCGGAGCCCTGCTAGTATCATCTGAATAAAGCATACCAAAATTATGAAGAATACCGAGGTCATATTTATCGATAGCAGTGCTTGTTTCATCGACGAAATATCAACTATAAAAATTAATAAAGCTATCAACGCCAAACTGATTGATAATCGGACGCCAACTAACTTCCATGAGGAGTTTTTAGACCGCTCCATTTGGAACCTTTTATTTTTCATGCTGCTTTCCGAATTAATAGAATAAGCCCGTCTTTCGGGTGAAGTTAACCAAGACTCTGATCCAGCATCCAAAATTCTTGGGACTTTCTTCCTACCTTGAACCTAGCTTATCATAAACTCCAATATTGCTGATTGCCCCCAAGGAGAGTGCGATCAAAAGCCGATTTTACATCGATGAAAATTCCCCCTGCTTTTAGTGTTTTGAATAATGCCAATCGCTTTTCTTTTAGATAAAAATCATGCGGCACTAATACGAGCACCGCATCAAGATCTTTTTGATCTTCCCAGTCTGTTAACTCTATTCCATGTGTTTCAAGTAACCCTTGATCAGAGATGTATGGATCATGGGCCAAAACTTTAGCGCCATACTTTTTCAACTCATTTACAATCATAGGGGATTGGCTGTTTCTTAAGTCTGAAACGTTTTCTTTAAAAGTCAAACCTAGAACGCCAATTCGACTGTCAACAATAGATACTCCAGAGCCCGCCAATAAATCGAGCGTCTTTTGGCTTACATAGTCGGCTAGGCTATTGTTCAAGCGCCTTGCTGCGCGAATTAGTTCCGGATAATAACCAAGCGACTCTGCCTTTGATATCAGATAATAAGGATCAACGCCTATACAATGGCCCCCGACCAAACCAGGAGTGAATTTTTGAAAATTCCACTTTGTACCAGCGGCCTCCAATACATCGGCTGTTCTGATCTTCATCTTGTCAAATATAATTGCTAACTCGTTCATCAACGCAACATTAAGATCCCGCTGTATATTTTCAACAATCTTTGCGGCTTCTGCGGTTTGAATTGAAGATGCCACAAAAAGACCCGCTGTAACTACTGGCTCATAAATTTGTTTAACTCGATTTAAGGTTTTATCATCCTGGGCGGCAACCACCTTTATAACAGTCTCCAAAGTATTTTTATCGTCACCAGGATTTATTCTCTCTGGTGAGTACCCCAAAAAAAATTCCTTGCC
>CACHDV010000056.1 GCA_902578675.1 uncultured Alphaproteobacteria bacterium | reverse complement strand
GTTACACAGAGATTGCTAGCGAGGGGTGTTCGATTGACCGAGCTCTTAAAGCAGGGGCAATATGCACCGCTAACTGTAGAAGAGCAGGTGGTATCAATCTTTGCTGGAGTTCGTGGATACCTTGACGAGATTGCAGTAAACGACGTTACTAGATTTGAACAAGGGCTCTTATCTGAGGTTCGTGCTAGTGGTTCCTCCATTTTGGCATCCATAAGAGATGAACAAGAACTTAGTGACGACACGGATAAAGCTTTAACGGAGTTTGTAGACGCTTACGCCAAGAAGTTTGCATAAAATCGAACGGGCTGAGCCTATACTGGGAAGTAATGCAGTATGCCAAATCTTAAGGACCTAAAAGTCAGAATTAATAGCGTTCAGTCGACGCAGAAGATCACCTCTGCAATGAAGATGGTAGCGGCAGCCAAACTTCGTCGAGCTCAAGAGCAAGCGGAGGAAGCTAGACCATATTCGCAACGAATGGACCGCATGATTGCGGCGTTGGCAGGGAAAATGAATAATATTGGTGGGCCAGCATTGTTGGCTGGAACTGGCTCGGAAGAGAAGTTTTTGCTAGTGGTCATGACTGCAGATAGAGGACTTTGTGGAGGTTTTAACTCAAGTATTGTAAGAGCAACGCGCAAGCGCATAGCGGAACTCCAAGGGAATGGAAAGTCAGTAAAGCTCCTATGTGTCGGAAAGAAAGGGGCAGATCAGTTGCGGCGAGATGCTAGCGACTTAATAACCGATGCTTTGGAAGGGATCGCAAAAGGCGCAATCGAGTTTGCTGCGGCGTCCGATATTGGCGCAAGATTAATCCAAATGTTTGAGGCAGGCGAATTCGATGTTTGCTCACTTATTTATAATAAATTCCAATCTGCCATGACACAGATTGTTACTGAACAGCAGATTATTCCCGCAAGTGTTCCAGAAGAGGCGGATGCTGCTCCGTCGTTAGGGGCTTATGAATATGAACCTGACGAGGAACAGATACTAGCAGAATTGTTACCAAGGAATGTATCTACACAAGTGTTCTCAGCCTTATTAGAAAATACAGCGAGTGAACATGGGGCGAGGATGACGGCGATGGATAGTGCTACTCGGAATGCGGGTGATATGATAGACAAGCTAACTTTGACGTATAACAGAACGAGACAAGCCTTCATTACTAAAGAACTTATAGAGATAATATCTGGTGCTGAGGCTTTGTGACCAAAAGTTTTGGGCTGTCTCTGTTACCTTTAATATAGATGGGAGTAATAAATGAGTACTAATGCAACCGGTAAAATTACACAGGTTATTGGTGCAGTCGTGGATGTTCAGTTCGAAGGTGATCTGCCACCAATTTTAAACGCTCTGCATACTCAAAATGGCGATACGCGGCTTGTTCTGGAGGTGGCACAGCATCTAGGCGAAAATATGGTTAGAACTATTGCTATGGATAGTACTGAAGGGCTCGTTAGGGGAAGCGAAGTTATCGATACAGGTGACGCCATCAAGGTTCCGGTAGGGCCAGAAACACTCGGTAGATTAATAAATGTGATCGGTGAGACAATTGATGAGGGTAAACCTATAAAATCCAAAATGGCATATCCGATACATAGACCAGCTCCCGCTTATGTTGATCAGTCTACAGAGGCGGAGATTCTGGTGACAGGTATAAAAGTAGTGGACCTTCTTGCTCCTTATGCAAAGGGTGGGAAAATTGGCCTATTTGGTGGTGCTGGTGTAGGTAAGACCGTTATCATAATGGAATTAATTAATAACATCGCAAAGGCACATGGTGGATACTCCGTTTTTGCGGGCGTGGGAGAGCGCACTAGGGAAGGTAATGACTTGTATCATGAAATGGTGGAGTCTGGTGTCATCAAAGAGAACGGAGAAGAGGGCTCAAAAGCGGCACTAGTTTATGGGCAAATGAATGAGCCGCCTGGAGCGAGAGCGCGAGTTGCTCTAACGGGGTTAACACTAGCAGAATACTTCCGCGATGAAGAAGGTCAGGACGTTCTGTTCTTCGTTGATAATATCTTCAGGTTTACACAGGCAGGTTCTGAGGTTTCGGCATTGCTGGGGCGAATTCCGTCGGCGGTCGGATATCAGCCGACCTTAGCCACTGATATGGGTACCCTTCAAGAAAGAATAACATCTACGAACAAGGGTTCCATTACGTCGGTGCAAGCCATTTACGTGCCGGCTGATGATTTGACTGACCCAGCCCCAGCTACTTCGTTTTCGCACCTTGATGCCACAACCGTTCTTAGCCGACAGATAGCGGAACTCGGAATTTATCCAGCGGTCGACCCCCTGGACTCCACTTCTAGAATGCTCGATCCTCGTATCCTAGGTGAAGAACACTACTCTGTTGCACGGCAGGTGCAGGAAGTTCTTCAGACCTATAAGTCATTACAGGACATTATAGCCATTCTGGGTATGGATGAGCTTTCAGAAGAAGATAGATTGGTGGTGGATAGAGCTAGAAAAATTCAGCGTTTTCTATCACAACCATTCTTTGTAGCAGAGATTTTTACGGGAACTCCAGGCGTTTTAGTTCCATTGGAAGAGACTATCAGAGGGTTTAAGGAAATTGTGGAAGGAAAGCATGACAACCTACCCGAAGCTGCTTTCTATATGGTTGGTACGATAGACGAAGCTATTGAGAAGGCCAAGCAGATGGAGCAGGAAGCGGCTTAGGGATAGGAAAGTAAACTAGGATTATCGATAATGGCTGACACTACGCTTTTTGAATTAGTTTCACCTGAAAAATTGGTTATGTCTAAGAGTGTCTCAATGGTTGTTGTGCCTGGAGCAGAGGGTTTCTTTGGAGTTCTGCCTCGGCATACTTCCATGCTCTCAACGTTGGCCCCCGGAGTTATTGACGTATACGAGGGTGACAAGGTGACCGACAGTCTTTTCGTCGTAAATGGTTTTGCTGAGGTCACTGAGGAGCGTTGCACCGTGTTAGCTGAAGAGGTTATTCTTGTAGATGACATTGATACGGACAAATACGAAAAGCAGATAGAGGCCTTGAAAGACGAAGCATCTCGTTCAGAGGGTGACTCAGCAGAAAAAATTAGAAAAAACATAGAAGAGCGAGAGCACATCTTAGCTGCAATGATTAAGGCAAAGAATACTTGATCATTTGCGCCAACGAAATAAATCAAAGCCACGACTCCTAGAAAGCCGTCATTAGGGTCTTCTTACCAGAGGATCCGATCCACAGCTAGTTTTGACAACCCTTTCAAACAGGCGCTATGCTGGTGGTTTCTAAATAGTAGCAAACCGCCAAACTTTGTTGATCTTATGATAGAACAATCAAAAAAAATACTCGTAACGGGTGGAGCGTCGGGGATAGGCGCAGCTATTTGCCGGCGAATGTCTGACAGGGACTCTAATTTTCTTGTGCATACTCGGGCTAATAAGGCAGGATTAGAAAAAACGATACGGGATATAGAAAAAAACGGGGGCAGAGGCAATGCAGAATTTGCTGACCTTGCAGTTAAAGGGGCAGCACGTCTCTTGATTCAGCGGGCAATCGATGTTTTAGGTGGGTTGGATGTCCTTGTTGCTAACGCGGGTTATGCCTTAAAGACCCCAATCACAGATATTTCAGATGAAGATTTTGAAACGGCACACGTCACCATAGCTAGGAGCTTCTTTGAGTTGGCTACTGCCGCAGTACCGCACTTGGAAAAATCTAATTGTGGACGTATTGTCGGCATAAGTGCTTTTGGTCCCCACGTATGGAGAACAAAAGTAACCCCTTTTGCTGCTACTGCTGCTGCTAAAGCTTCTATGGAAATTACAGCCAAAGCACTTGCGCTTCAACTTGCACCTAGCGGGATTACAGTCAATTTAATCGCGCCAGGTTTTGTTAGAAAGGATCAAAAAGCGCATGTTGCTATAAGCCCGGAAATACTAAACAAGCTGGTAGCTGAGGTGCCTATGGGTCGCGTTGCAGAACCAGAAGAAATAGCAAGCGTTGTAGCGTTCTGTGCTTCTAGCGAAGCATCCTATATCACCGGTCAGGTTATTCATGTTAATGGCGGATTAGTCTAAATTTTGGTTCAGAAAAAGTTCAATTTATAGAGGGAAAGGAAATTTGTGCCTGTAAAGACGTGGATAGGATCTGAGCTTAATCCGTTGGATGGCTTGTTTACTTTAAATGAAACTTGCTTGAGTGAGATAGGGAAAGCTGTAAGTTTGATACGCGATAACCCGCTCCCCTTATTAATGCTTCGTCCAAGCAATTTTCATATGCCCAAGTGTAAAGAGCTTATGAATACTGTTTTTGATTGTTTGGAAAATGGTTTCGGATTTTGTTTGCTTGATAGGCTGCCCCTTGAGGACATGACAGACAACGAAGCAAAATCTATATACTGGCTACTATCCCAAATGCTTGGTAGGCCCGTCGCTCAAAAATGGTGTGATGGTAGGATGTTATATTCCGTCACAGACTTAGGACGGCCATCTGGAAATGGTGTCCGCCCGGATGTCACTAATGAAGAACAAAGCTTCCACACGGATAACTCGTATAATATTTGCCCGCCCGACATTGTTGGCCTTCTCTGTCTTCAGCCTTCAATGAGTGGTGGTTTAAGCCGCGTGGTGAATATGAAAACAGTGCTGGAAAGAATGGAAACTAGTAACAAAATACACATCCAACGCCTGTATCGACCTTTCGTATTCGATAGGCAAAAAGAGCATTCAGAATGGGATCCAGTAACCCTCGAAAACCCTATCCTGAATTGTAATGGGGAAAGCTTACGCATCAGAGTATCACGAAATCTTATTTATCAAGGCTATGCGCTTCGGGGTGAAAGTATTGACGATGAAGGTGAAGAGGCACTTGCAGCTTTTTTCGATTTTATTAATGATTCTGAGATGTATAAAGAATTCCAATTTGAAGCGGGTCAAATTCAGTTTTTAAATAATAGGGTCATAGGTCACAAAAGGACTAGCTTTGAAGACTGGCCTAATAAAGAAAAGAAACGTCACCTATGTAGGGTGTGGCTACGAGATCATGGCAGGGTTTTTTATAACGGTTAAAATAACTTTACAAAGAATGATAATATTTTCGGAGAGTCGACAAATGGCAAAGCATTCGGTGAATGGAATAGATATACACTATCAAATTGACGGTGATATTTCTGATAAAACAATTATGTTTTCTAACTCTCTAGCCTCTACTTTGAATATGTGGGATTTGCAAATCGAACACCTCTTGGCTCAGGGGTTTGGTATTATTCGTTACGATAGTAGAGGTCATGGGCAGTCAGAAGCGCCAAAGGGACCTTATTCAATAGAAATGTTAGCTGATGATGCGGCGGCATTATTGGATGTTCTTGACATAAAATCTGTTCACTTTTGTGGGCTGTCGAAAGGTGGCATGGTAGCTCAAATGATGGGAGTTCGGCACGCAGATAAAGTTAAGAGTTTAACAATTGCGGATAGCGCGGCATTTATGCCTGCAAAAGATACATGGGAACAACGTATTAAAGCTGTAACCAATGGTGGAATGGAGGCCGTGGTGGACGCGACAATTGAAAGATGGATTACCACCGAAGGGCGGGACCGTCTTCCTGGTCAAGTTGAATTAATTCGTCAAATGATTTTAAACACACCGGTGCAGGGTTTCGTTGCCTGTAGCGAAGCAATCAAAGTTATGGATATGCGTACTACTAACCCAAAAATAAGCGCGCCAACTCTTGTCATTTGTGGCGAACAAGATACCGGTACTACGCCCCAGCAAGCAAAAGAGATCGCTGAAGCTGTGCCGAGTGCTAAGCTTGAATTGATTAACAATGCAGCTCACCTAGCGAATATAGAACAGCATGAGGTGTTTAATAGTTTATTATCTACTTTCCTAGGGGACTTAGACATTTAGAAAGTTAAATTGACACGGTCTTAGGCTTTTAAAAACTTTGGGTTACGAGTATCTTTCTAGGGATTTTTCTATCGAAATTAAAGGATGCCCGTCTGTTTCTATAAACTCGTTAGGATAATTCAGCTCCTTGTTCTGACGCCATCCTTTTGGAGGAACAAAAGACACTAAAAATGGGGCTATTTCCTCTATTCTTTCGGCTGCTGCGAGGCCATTCCTTGACTGAAGGGCGTTAGTAAATACCGGATCGTTATCGAATGCTTCGAGACTTATGCCGCAACCAGGGGACCTCCCTTCGAAGATGCCATAACGAATAAAATGCATCCACGGCGCCATCCCAGGGATTGACATAGATGCCTCGAGGTCTGGGTGGATAGATATGTATTCGTCTTTGTCAAAGAATGCGCTTGACCCAAAAAAATTATAGTGATGATAAACTTCTTCAACACTTCCTTGCGCCAGTATTTCACCTTGTCCAAGAAGAATGGCTTTGTTGCAAGTAGATCGAATGAGGTCCTCAGAATGTGATGCGAGCACCATGATACTTGAGGTGCTAATGAAGCCTTCTAATCGTTCTTTTGCTTGCTCCATAAATTTGGCATCACCTACGCTTATCCATTCATCCATTAAGATAATATCTGGTTCAACCTCGGTGGTTATCGCAAATGCTAATCGCATCAACATACCGCTTGAATACGTTCTAAGTGGCATAGATAAATAATTCCCTAGGTTTGTGAAATTACTGATTTTATCTATGCATTTTGAAATTTGGTGTTTTGTTAAGCCAAGATAGAGGCCTCGCAGAAAAATATTCTCATATCCTGAAGCCTCCAAATCAAAACCTAGCGAGATATCTAGCAGTGAGGCTATTCTGCCTTTACATCTTATCTCGCCATTCGAAGGTGGGTAAACGCCGGCTAAAACTCTGAGCAATGTTGTTTTGCCCGCACCATTATGTCCAACGAGACCTACTCGGTCCCCGTTGGCAAGTTGCAACGATATGTTATCGAGCGCTCTTATAGATGAGGCGCCAACACTACTTTTGAATTTGCCCCCAATAGTATGTTGGACTGAACGCCGAAACCCTTTGTTTGATTTTGACTTTGGTATTGGAAAGTCAATACAAACGTTTTTTAATTCAATGTAGGACACTTTCCCCTCTTAAAGCCAATAAACAAGTTTTCGACCCATTTTGGATACCGCAGGGATTACCAAAATCCAGCCTATAATTGTGATAGATGTTAAAATCCACCAGGTTTCTAATTGGACAGGTTGGCCCAAAAGTGGTGCCCGTATACTTTCAACAAAATGAAAAAATGGATTGTATAAGAGGATAAATGCCCGGTCAGGAATTAGAGAGGGATTCCAAATGATTGGCGTCAAAAAAAAACTCAGGGTTACAAGGCTCGCAATAGTGGGGTTTAGATCTCTATAGCGGGCACAAAGCATTCCAATTAAAAAAGAGAACCAGCCGCCATTAATGACAATAAAAAATATGCCGACTAAAGCGAGAAGAGTATTTAAATTGACGCCGATGTTAAAGTACACCAATACAAAAACAACAACGACAGAGTTGTGGAGAAGCGTGAGAAAGTTGCGCCAGAGGGCCCTGTAAACATGCAACGATAAGGGAAGCTTGATCTGCTTAATAATACCCTCAGAATGAACAAAAACATTACATCCATCGAGAAGAATGCCAGATATTAGCTGCCATAAGACAAAGCCTATTGCCAGGAACGGAATATATTCTGCGACATCGACCTTGAAAAGTTTGGCGTACAGCAATCCCAGTGCGCCAATCAAAACGGCCATGCTTATTGTAAGCCATAGAGGTCCAAGAATGGATCTTCTATAGCGTTGAAGAATATCGTTCCATCCAAGTCGTCCCCACAAGTGATACATCATGAAACCTTGCTGAAGGTCCGCTAATGTTTCTAAAAAGCTGCTTCTTGAATTGTCTATCTGAGGTGTTTTTGTCTTCACAAGGTCTCCACGGGATTTACAAAACTCCTATCAGGATGAGAGTTATCTAAGACTTGTATAATAATCGAGTTGGTCGTGCAAAAATAATCAAAAGAATTTGAGTTTTAAACCAAAACGAGATTGGGCTAAATTTTTTAAACCCTACCGCGAAAAGTAACCCTCAATTGACTGCTTCTTCAAGGGAAGCTTTATTTGGCAAACTATTAATTTTGTTATAAATACTGTGGAGTTAGATAATACGAAGCCTATTTCAATCAGATTTATCAATTAACCAATATTTCCACTAAAGGTCTCACATTTTTCAATCGTGAAAGTTAGATAATGGGTGAAGTTACCAAGATCGAAGGATTAGAAAGAGAGAACGATTTACTCTATAATGAAAAGTATTATCAGAACTATAATGGCGATAACTACGGCCGGAACGAGAAATGGTTTAGCTTCTTTGGTAACATAGCGGAAAACATCATTGAAAAAATCCAACCTAAAACAGTATTGGATATTGGTTGTGCATACGGTCTTCTAGTAGAGTCATTGAGAGATAGAGGTTGTCAGGCTTTTGGCATAGATGTGTCTGACTATGCCCTCTCCAGAGCCCGCGATGATATTGTTAAGTATCTATCCGTTGATACCATACTTCGTCCTATGAGCAGAAAATTTGATCTTATTGTTACAATTGAGGTAATCGAACATATAAAAGAAGAAGATTGCGAAACTGCAGTCCAAAATATGTGCGCGGCAGCAGATAGCGTTCTTTTGGCGACTACGCCAGATGATTTTGATGATCCGACCCACTTTAACGTACAGCCCCCCGTTTACTGGGTGAAACAATTCGCCAAATTTGGCTTCGTTCCAGACATTACCCACGATGCTGGATACTTAACTCCCTACGCTATTTTATTTCGACAATCGAAAAAACCAATGCCTATTGAAATACAAGAGTTATTCGGAGAAAAAAAACTTCAAGACTATTATTTCGCGCGCTTAAACCACAGAAAAAATACTTTGGAGCAAGAAAATAAGTTTTTGCAAACTAAAATACAACAGGTTTCTGAAATTAATAACGTTCAAGAAAAAGCCATTTTTCATGCAAACGAGCATGCTAAAAATTTGGAGGAAGTGATTGAGATCGAAAGGTCGGCGCGATTAGAGTTGCAAGACCTTTTTAATGAGCGTAGTGAGTCAATTTCTTGGAAAATTACTCAGCCTTTAAGAATTTTAGAAAAGTTAGTTGATATAAATCGTCCGTTCAAAGCTTCGTTGATTGACGGACCACATGATGCAACGCAGAGCGAAATTAACGTTTCACGAAAAATACGCTGGGTCAAAATAAAAGCTACCGGCATCCAACCAAGTGGATTTGAAATAGCTGTAGTTGCAAAAAACAAAAAGACCAGTAATAGACTAACAGTATTAAAACTTCCTGTTGGAGACAGTGAGACAACTTGGTTAGTTCGTATAGAGCCGGGATATTCAGAATTTTGGTTAAATATTTTGCGTGGTCGTCCAGATACAGTAAAAATATATCATGTTAGTAGTTCTGATGCTTGGCGAACAATCGTATACGATAGGTGGAGAAAGGGTAAAGGTCTACGTCCTGCACTAGGGTTACTTTCCCGGTTCTGTAAGATGATTGTTAATCAAGGTCTGGGTGGCGCTTTGTCCAACTTTTGGCCCTCAAATAAAACAGCGTTAGGGTCATATGATGAATGGCTTTTACTTCAC
>CACHDV010000055.1 GCA_902578675.1 uncultured Alphaproteobacteria bacterium | reverse complement strand
ATCGCCATCCATTATTCTAGGCACTCGTAACTCAACTGCGGCGCTAGCTCCAGAGCTTTTTCTAAACACGTCCAACATTGTTTGAAGGCCTATGCCAGACTTTGCACCTATGGTTAGGCCTTCAATTAAGGTGATCGTGTTTGTTATTCCAAGCATATTATTTATCAACTTCATGACAAGGCCTTGGCCATGATCACCAATGTAAAAAGCGTCTTTCCCAATGGCTTCAAAAATATCCTTACATTGATCGAAAACCTTTTTTTCTCCACCCGCTATAACAGTTAAGTCAGCTGCTTGAGCTCTTGCGGTCCCGCCACTAACCGGGGCATCTAACATAAGAATTTCTTGCAGCAAAAGATCGCTGGCTATTCGTTTTGCAACTGTTGGATCAATCGTAGACATACAAATGACTATGTGTCCTGGTTTCGCTCCGTGGATAATGCCGCGCTCTCCACAGATGACTTCTTCAACTTGCCGTGTCGTTTCTACAAGGCAGATTGTCCTATCTGAAGCGTTAGCAACCTCCATTGGGGAATACAGGACTTCCGCGCCAGCCTTTTCATGCTCTATCGTTTTATTTTCATCCACATCGTGGACAACAAGTGGGATTCCCGCCTTCAAAATATTTAAGGCCATGGGTGAACCCATAGCACCTATACCAATAAATCCCGTACGAACGCTCATGCTTTCCTCCATGACAAATCCCAACAGACGTTAATGTTACATAAAATTTTTCATTTTGGGATCATAATATATTTGAAGAATTGACTTGATTAGATATCCAATATCTTGAGTGCTTTAATGGTCCCAATGGTATATCAATAAAAAACAAACCTCATTCAGTAAGTCGCTTATTTAGTTCCCTATTAATATCCATATGTTTGCCCCATGCCCAAAGAATGAGTAGTGCGAAGAGTCCTTCAAAACTTATGATAGCGAGCGCATATGGAACCCCAAAGATCTCGGCCATCCATCCAACATTGAAAAAGCCAATGGGGCCAGTACCAATGCAAAGTGTAAGGACGCCTAGTATTCGGCTCCGATAAAGTGGTGGTGCTGCCAGGTAGGTGAGCGTCCCTTGCATAGCTGCGAAGCACGCGCCAGCTGTGCCGATTATGGTTAGCGCGGCAGAACTCGCATAAAAGGAGTGATCTGGTCCGCCTGCTACAAAGGTTAAAAGTGCCAGATAAGCGATCCCCGAGAGATATAAAATCGTACCTCCTAAGTATAGCCGGAAAAAAATTTCTTTAAAGGCAAACCGAGTGATAAAAAGTGCGCCGAGTAGGGCTCCAAAACCTTCCATGCTTGATAAAACGCCCACGAAAAACGGTGTTAAAGATAGCTCGTCGCGTCCAATCACAGGTATCATCGACGTGAATGGAAATCCCCATATATTGAAGATGATGGTAATAAGAAAGATCCGTCGAAGTAAAGGGTCATTGGCCGCAAACTTGATGCCGCTTGATAAGTCGCTGTAAAAGGCAGTTGAAATTGTCGTGACAGCCTTCTGGGGAAAGCTCGAAACTATAATCAAAAGTAAGCAGATCGCGTAAAGGAAACCACTAAGCCAGAAAACACCGAACATTCCAACGAGTTGGAGCATGATTCCACCTAATAACGGGCCCATCATCCTTGTTGCATTTCCCGTTGCCGAATCTAACCCCATTGCTGCGGACACTTTATCACCTGCTAAGTCACCCAGTAGGCGTCTGCGGATGGGCATGTCAGTTGCCCAAAATATCCCACTCAAAAATGATACGATCGCAATCAAAAAATAAGACAAATCTCCGTGGTATGCGGCTATGGCCATAAAAATTTGAATTAGGGTTATGCCTCCTAAAGAAAGGACAAGCAGCAGCTTCCGACTAACTTGGTCGGCTAAAACACCTATTATTGGTCCAAAAAGTGTTAGGGGCAGCATCCATAAAATTGGTATTGTAGAAACTAAAAAAGGCGAGCCTGTGGTTTCATATATGTAGACGCCAAAGGCCAGTAATTGAAACCATCTCACAACTCCCGTTATTCCCCCGACGGACCAAACGGAGAGAAAGTTTACATCGCTTAGAAGTATTCGGATTGGCTGGTCAGAACGATGTTTAGGTGAGATATCGCTCACAAATATGATCCATTTAAATTATGTTGCTTTCTATTAGCGTTAATAAAGCTTATAGAGTTATCTCAATGATTATCGAAAGTTCATACCATCTATGAGTTATGAATTTCATACAAAAGTAATAAACCTATATGAATGCTCGCAGTAGTTCAAATTCTGCCTTGATAGGGAATCTGAAAGAATAAAAGATGGCGTCAAAAAGAGTTGTAAAGGCGATTATTTTTTTTGCGGTATTTGGTGCCTTTATAGTGGCAACTTATGAGACTTTTTTCTGGTTTACGCATGTTTATGAGAACGATGCGCGTGTTGAAACGGATTTGAGCCAACTCTCGTCGCAGGTAAACGGAAAAATCGAAAAAATTCTCGTTACTGAAGGTCAATCCGTTAAGATTGGAGAACCATTAGTAAAGCTGGTCGACAGTGATATTAGTCTGAAGATCAAGGCCTTGAAAACCGATTTAGATTTAAAGAAAGCAGAGAAACTTAAGTTAATTTCTGAAAAAATAGCGTTTGAGACTGAATTATCATCCAAGCTAAAGACACAAAACCAGAAAATTAAAACAATTAAGATGGAACAATCCGCCGTAGAAGATAGATTGGAACTGGCAAAGAAAAATATAAAGCGCGTCGAGTTTTTATTTCAAAAAGAATTAGTAGCCGAAGAAAAAATGAACTTAGAAAAAGATAAGTTTCTCGTATTGAAGGGCGATTTGGCGATAAAGTCTGCTCAAATAGCAGTTGCAGAAAAAGAACTTTTAGAACTCATCGCCAAGCAAAAGCAAACAGATGTGATAGATGAAAAAATAAAAATATTAGATGTTGAATACTCTCGGATAGAGGACAGAATTAATTTGCAAAAAATCGAACTTGGTTATCGCCTGCTCCGATCCCCAATCAATGGAGTGATAGGCCGAATCCATAAATTTGGAGGTGAATACGTAGAAGATGGAGTCAACGTTGTCACGCTTCACAATCCATTGCAGTTCTGGATAGAGGCGTATGTTGATGAGAGTCAAATTAGACATGTAGCAATAGGTAAGAAAGTGTTAATCGATTTGGAAGCTTTCCCTTTTCAGGACTTTTTTGGCGTGGTGAGCCATATAGGAAACTTAACCACCACACAAACTGGGTTGAAAACGAGGACATCTGCAAGCAGCTTTGGCGGCGGTATTGAGCGAGTGCCAGTCAGAATTAAAATGGAAAATCCTCCCAAGAACTTAGCCCCGGGGATGCAAGCGAGTGTCAATATAAGAATTTATGACGGTATAAAACTTTGGTGATACGCCATTTTGAAACACGTCAAAGGCGTATATCGTGTCGTTTAGAACACCAGTCTTGCGCTAAATCGATAACTCTGTTGAAATCTTCTTCTAGCATAAAACCTTCTTTAATTAAATCAGTGGCTGCTGCACTAACTTTCATTAGGTAATTATCTTTCGATTTATAACGTTCCTCTATTGATTGTCGAGGGTCGTTTGTCATTCGCCTAACGGCATCTGTTTCGGGAAAAATAAGGGTACTACCTGAAAATTCATGCATGGCGCCCTCCCCAAAATTTCTGGAGCGAATGTTCCAGCCGGTATATGTTGCCAGCGGAGTACCCAACATCGGAACTCGGATCCCAGCTATTTCATTACCATCATCATCAACTGATGGAACCTTTATAACGTAGTTACAATTTTTAATCTTCCGTGGCGGAAGAGTATCAAAAATACCGAGGTCTGCTTTTGGACCGTAGTCATATATAAAAAGTTTGTTTGCTTCCTGTGGCGTCACTAAATTTGGGATCTTAGGAAATTGTGATTTCCAATATTTGAAATCAACCAAAGTGCCTTTAGAGTTTGTAGGTATTTGATTGTCTGGCGGGGTTATTGCTTTGCTAACCCAATTATCTAGTGCATCTAACAGTGCCCTAAATATCATGGAGGTTTGTAAAACATTCTCCGGGTTTTGACATATGCCCCGTGTTGGACGTTCTTGGAGTGGGTTTCCTACATGCTGTGCGCTTGCCCAATGGTATATTCTAACATTTTCTGGTGGAGCTAAGTCATTACCCTTCGTATCGGTATGAACTAATGAGCCTCGGCGTTGCCAGTACTCGGTACTTGTTTGAGTATGAAAAATAAGTGGGTCGGACAAAGGTCGTTTACAGATGGCATCAACTTTTCCTGTATTGTGGTCAGTTGACTCGTTGTATGCAAACGGAAATTGATCTGAGATATTGTCATGCTCTTCATACTGTTGGCCTCCTGGTACAACACCGTTGGCAAATCGGTGATTGAGCCACATTTTTCCGGCTCCAGCAACATGCGTTAGCGCTCCGTCAAATACTTTTCGTCCAAGATGATCCTCATTGAATCCATGATAGATGAAATCGCGAATGCAGCGACCCGTTTGTGAACGTCCAAAACAAAAGGTTTTTTCGATTTCATATTTTAAAAATGGGTTTTGAGCCGTTTTATTATAGCGCAAAAAACTAATGGCATCCCTGACGACCAAATGTCCAAGACCCATAACAAGTGGATCCTTGGCGGTGTAAATCAGTTCATATATCCAGCCTGTTTGAAAGGTGGTTGGGAGGTGTATGTGAATGTCAGAGGATACAACGGCAGTTTCTTTGCCTTGGAAATCCATTCCTTGACCACCATCCACCCGTGCAAAGCTCCACTCGCTAGGGGGAATGACTTCCCTCTCTTCATCTGGATATTGGCGCCTTGTCAATTTTGCTTTACTGGTATCTAGGGAAACTGTTGGATGACTTCTGGTTGAGATCCAGCCACTTAACGGAAATGTTGTTTCACCTTCTTTGGTTGCTATAAATTCTGTTCGTACTTTTCCAATTATAGGTCCGTTCTTGTTGATTGCTTTTGGCAGGCGCATTGTCATTCGGCCATCACCTGGTAAAAGGTCCCCCTGCCAAGCCACCCAAACTATAGAATAGCCTCTCCTAAACAAAAAACCGTTGCCGCATTCTTCTGATAAAACTGGTTCATTGGATGCAACGGCATCGTTGAAATACTGGATAGCTCTCTTATTACCACGGTTACCATAGTCAAAAAATAAGCGTCGGTTGCTTTTTGTAGGGTCTACGGGACGTAAAATGTGAATTTGAGAAGAATACTCGACATTGCCGTGTTCATTTTTGGAGGCATTTTCTAGATCAACTATTTTTGATGGGAGTGGGGAATTGGGTTCAATTTCAAAATGGATCCAGCCCGTTAAATATTCGTAACAGCCGACATTTCCAAATTCTTTGCCATCGGCTATAACACGTGCGCTTTGGAGTTCGATTTTAATGTCACTGGACATTTTCTCTCCTGCTTAAATATTTGAACAAGACTTCAAAATAAGGCAATTTTTAGCATTAAAGATGTTTGTACAATAAATCTCAACTATGAAGCTTCAAAAAACCTGTTTAATAGCACAGGGATAATGCAGTAGGATTTTTTTTATGTCTGATAAAAAAAGTACAGAGATTTCATGTTTAGATCTTGTAGAGGCATCTAATGGCCTTGCTTCGTGTGAGTTTAGCTCTCATGAACTTGTAAAAGCATGTCTTAATCAAATCGAGCTGCATGATATTCACATTAACGCGTTTACGCATATTAATGTTAAAGCACTGGCAGAGGCTAAAAAGAGTGATTTAAGAAGAAGGTCAGGAACGACATTATCTAAATTAGACGGTATTCCCATAGCTGTTAAAGACAATATCGATGTAATGGATTTACCTACAACAAATGGATTAAACATGAAATGGTGTCCTGAAAAGGATGCCGACATTATTAGAAATTTAAAATCCAAGGGTATCATTATACTTGGCAAGGCAAATATGCACGAAGCAGCTCTGGGAGCTACAACAGATAATCCACATCATGGAAAGACGTTTAATCCAAAAGTAAAGGACGGTACCCCTGGAGGTAGCAGCGGCGGATCTGGTGCGGCAGTTGGTGCTGATTTTTGTATAGCGGCTCTTGGCACTGATACCATGGGCTCTGTCAGAGTGCCGGCTGCATATTGTGGAATAGTTGGCTTTAAACCGACGACGGGTTTTTGGTCGACAGGGGGGGTAATGCCTTTGTCTACAACGCTGGATGCTATTGGGCCTATGACAAAAACAGTTGAAGATGCTGCCCTACTATGCGAACAACAAATCTCTCCAATCAATTTAAAATCGGAACCTCTCGCGGTTCTTGGGAACTTTGAAGATGCTGCTTGTGAGCAAATAATCGTGAATTCTTTTTCGGAGTTCAAAAATGTTTTGAGGGAGGCAGATATTAATTTCACTAAATGTAATTTGGAGGGATATGAACCAACGCCAGCACGGAGAGCTGGGCTTATTGTCTGTGAAGTAGAAGCCTATGCCCTAATGGAGGATATACTGAGATCCAAGCCTTCTGCCTTTTCTTCTGATCTTAGGAAATTTCTAGAATTTGGATCAAAAATAAGCGGGTCGAAGTATTTCCACACACTTCAAAGAATACAAAGCTTTAAAACTCAGCTATTAGAATTATTCAATGAATTCAGGTTTATTCTAAGTCCAACTACCCCCCAAACAGCATTTCCATTCAATCAAAATGTCCCAGTTGACCAAGCCGACTTTACAGCATTAGCTAATTTCTCAGGGTGCCCGGCGATCTCTATCCCATTGTCTGTTCCAGAACATAGTCCACCAGTTGGACTGCAAATAATAGCGGCTCCTGGTAAAGATGCAGAGCTTCTGTCAGTTGCAGCTTCACTGCAAGAACTTATAGACGAGAATAATTCGGGAAAAAGATGCCAATTGCAAAATTAAATAATCATAATATGTATTATGAAATACATGGCGAGGGTGAGCCGCTTATATGTTCGGGCGGTTGGGGTACGTTTTGCCACGGTGCTGCCGGTCATCTACCCAGAGGTTTAACAGACAGGTTCAAGGTTATCATTTTCGATCATAGGGGTATCGGCGAGTCAGATGATGATGTTTCCGTTCCGTCAACCACACGGCTTTATGCCGATGATGTCATCTCTTTATTGGATTTGCTTGGTATAGACGAGGTTCATCTTGTTGGAATAATAGGCATCGGTGCTTGTATCTTTCAAGAAGTTGCTATTTCACGGCCGGATTTAGCTAAAACAATGGTGAATACAGGAACCTGGGCCTGCCCCGATAGAAAATTTGCCGATCAATTAAACTTGTGGCTGGAAGTGCATAAGGTAATGGGCTTCGAAGCCTTCCAAAAGATGGTAACGATGGAAGGTTTCAACCCCGAATTTTATGCTCAGAATAAAGAAAAACTTATTGGCCCTAACGGGGCTTGGTCCGATTTAAGAGACAATATCGCGACGCATCAGCGGCTTACAGACGCGGCGCTATCGCATAATACATTAGATAGATTAGTTTCAATTCAAGCTCCTACTTTAGTTATGCATAATGGACTAGATTTTATTACAGCGCCGCGATTGACAATGCCTGTGGAACAAAACATACCCGGTGCCGAAGGTTACTGGATGCGTAATGCAGCTCATGTTGTCACTGGTAGAGAAGCGCGGATCGAGTTCTGTAATGTACTCCTAAACTTTCTTGAAAAGCATTCGGGCTAAAACAGAAGACATGCTGGCCGATTTAAATGTCCTTGAAGCGTGGTCTGCAGTTTGGAAAATTTTTGCAACAGCAGGGTTTGTAACCCTCATTGGACGATTGGCTTGGTCTGCAGGGCCGTTATTAACAAGTATTCTAATTGCTTTGCCAGTTAATATAGGGCCCGGATTACTTTTGGTTTCTCTAACTCAAGATAGTAGATTTGTTTTAGAAAGTGCCCTTTATGGGCTCGCAGGTGGGGCTGGCGTTGCCGCTTTTATTATAGGTTTCGTGCGAACTCAATTTTTTAAAAATTTTTATCTCTCCTTATTAATTGGAGCCTTGGGCTGGGGAGTTATAACCTGGTGTATTTTCAAGAGCGAACTGACAATTGAAAGGGCATCCTCACTCGTTGTGTTAAGTGCTGTGTCCAGTTATATATTACTTCCAAAGATGAAGCAGAACTTAGAGCGTGTTGCTACCCCGGCCTCCTGGAATTTCTTAATCAAGAGAGGGGGCGTAGCTGGTTGCATGATAACGTGTATTGCTCTGGCTGCGCCATTTACAGGCCCTGCAGTAGCAGGAATTTTATTAAGTTTTCCTACAACTTTGTGTATTACGGGATGGATGTTGCAGAGTCACTATGGGCTTCAATTTGTAACGGAAACGTATTCCGCTGCCAGTCGAGCACTGATCCTGTATTTTACATTTTGTTTTGGTGTAATATTCCTGGCTCCTGTTATTTCGGGGCCAGCAGCAATCATATTGAGTTTTATATCGGTTGCTGCGTTAGGTGCACTTAGTGGATATCTCATTATTAGCTTTCGAAAACACCATTAGGTTTAAAACTTGTATTTAGGCTTTTTTAGTAACTATAATTATAATCTGAAACCTCTTTATATAAAAGTTGGAGAAACCTATGGCCCTAACACAAACTGATGAATTAACTGATGATGTGTTTCCATTTGATAGAGGGTCTGCGGCACCAGGGCAATTGAGGAAAATCTTTAGGAGTGGTTCTTATAGAGGAACCACAGCGGCGATGGCCGATGGTTACACACAAGGTAATTTAGCTATTATTCCAGAGCGTTTCGCACTCGATTTTGCACGTTTTTGTCAGCGTAATCCGCAACCCTGCCCGATGATAGGAGTTTCTGATACCGGAAACCCTCAAATGTTTACATTGGGCAAGGATATAGATATCCGAACAGACATTCCCAGTTACAATATTTATCGTAATGGGGAATATGAAGGGTCAGTAGCTGATATAAATGAATATTGGGAAGATGATTCAGTCGCTTTTGTCTTGGGATGCTCATTTTCCTTTGAAGAGGCATTGGCGCAGGAGAAAGTTCCATTAAGGCACCAGGAATTAGGACGCACATGTCCAATGTATAAAACGTCTATAGAAACTGAAGTATCTGGCCCATTTGGTGGAGGAATGGTTGTTTCAATGAGGCCTATGTCACCTTCTGACGCTATAAGAGCATCCGCTATAACCGCGCGTTTCCCTCACACGCATGGAATGCCGGTTCACATGGGTAACCCATCAGATATTGGAATTACGGATATTGACAAACCAGACTGGGGGGACCCAACTGAGTTTTACGAAGGTGAGATACCCGTGTTCTGGGCTTGTGGAGTCACACCACAGAACGCAATTCAGAACGCCAGGATACCTTTTGTTATTACACATACACCTGGCTCCATGCTAATCACCGACAAGATTAGCGCCGTAGCGTAATAAATTTAATTCAATCATGAAAATTAGCCCCAGTTTCTTTATGAAAACTGGGGCTAATTCTTTATCAATGATAAACGAGGGTCGGTAGCCATGTGGCTATATTTGGAAAGGCAACGAGTAGTAATATCATGCCTAACATGGCTATTAAGAAGGGTATAGCTCCAATAGCGACATCATTGAATTCGCCGCCTCTTAATCTTATCCCTTGAATAACATAAAGGTTAACGCCAATCGGCGGAGTTATTAG
>CACHDV010000054.1 GCA_902578675.1 uncultured Alphaproteobacteria bacterium | reverse complement strand
CAATAATCAGTTTAATCCAGACATCACGAATAAAAGCTATGCCAGCTCTGGGACCAAGCAACATTGGTAATGATAAAAGTCCAATAAAAACAATGCTAAAAATCAGAAGAATATTAAAAATTAAAGAGCGTAGGAATATCATTTTAATCCTGAGTAACTCCCTGCTTAAGCATGATTAAGAATTTAACAGATAAACTATCCCACAACATCTGTCACGAAAACCACAATGAGTTTTTAAAAAAATGATCAAAGCATCGGTTCGGTGCCTTTCCTTTAAAATCCTAACGATCAAATTTTCCTATGCATCTATAGAAAAACTTACACAAAGGGATCGCCAATTATTCTTGATTTAATTTTTTTAAAATCAAATAATAATCTACTCAAAAATAAAGAACTCCTTTTGCTACAAATGGGCAGATAAAGAGCTCTTTCTAATAGTACTGTTTGGGAAGAAACATGTCGAAAAATCAGCACGGCCTCGCCCGAGGATTAACAAATTATGGGGATATGGATTTCAGCCTTTACTTACGCAGAGCTAATGCTGCATCTATGGGGTATGGAAAGGAGATCCTCGGAAAACCAGTTGTTGGGATAGGTGATACTGGCAGCGGCTTTAACAATTGTCATAGACATATGCCCGAGTTAATTGAAGCCGTCAAACGCGGTGTCTTAATGGCTGGGGGTTTACCTATTGTATTTCCGACAATCTCATTGGGAGAGACCTTCCTTAGTCCAACGTCAATGATGTACCGAAATCTTATGAGCATGGATACAGAGGAGATGATCAATGCGCAACCTATGGACGCTGCGGTCTTAATTGGTGGGTGCGACAAAACCTTGCCTGCACAGCTAATGGGAGCTGCTAATTCCAAAATACCTGTTATATCATTAATTACCGGTCCCCAATTGACAGGGCATTCGGAGGGCGAAAGACTTGGTGCATGCACTGACTGCAGACGGTTTTGGGCAAAATTCAGGGCAGCTGAAATTGATGAGGCTGGTATCGAGAAAATTGAGTCCCGATTGGTTACCACGTCAGGGACCTGCGCAGTCATGGGAACAGCAAGTACAATGGCTTGCATAACCGAAACTCTTGGCATGGCGTTGCCGGGAACGGCTGCTATACCCGCAATACATGCGGATCGCCTAAGAGCAGCAGAGGCATCAGGCGCACAGGCAGCTTACTTGGCACAAATAGACCCGGACAAACAGTTGATCCCCAAAAAAATTATTACCCCAGCATCTGTTGAAAATGCATTACGAATATTATTGGCTGTTGGGGGTTCAACAAATGCTATTATTCATTTAACAGCTATCGCTGGTAGACTTGGTATTCCAATCCCGTTGCAGCAACTAAACAAGCTATCTGACGAAACACCCGTTTTAATTGATTTAAAACCAACCGGTGACCATTATATGGAAGATCTCTTCAAAGCAGGCGGGCTCGGCGTCGTGCTTAGAGAACTAAAACCATTATTGAATCTTGACTGTCTAAGTGTAACTGGAGAAACTCTTAGCGAACGGCTCAAGAGTGAACCCGCCTACGTGAATAGAGAGGTTGTACGCTCATTTGATCAACCAATTCAAAAAATGGGCGGATTAGTATCTTTATTTGGTTCTTTAGCACCAGGTGGAGCAATTTTAAAACGATCCGCGGCTGATCCGACATTATTCGAGAGTGAGGGTAAGGCGGTGGTATTCAATTCTCTAGAAGATTTAGCTAAAAGAATTGATGACCCCGATTTAGAGGTAGAAGCACACGACATTTTAGTTCTTCAAAATGCAGGACCAATGAGCGATGCAGCTATGCCCGAGGCGGGTTATCTTCCAATTCCAAAAAAACTTGCCCAGTCAGGTGTTAAAGACATGATCCGAATATCTGATGCTAGGATGAGTGGTACAGCATATGGAACCATAGTTCTCCACGTAACGCCAGAGGCAGCTGTAGGTGGTCCGCTATCACTTGTAAAAAATGGCGACAAAATAAAAATTAGCGTCAAAAACCGTTCGATCGATCTTTTGGTAGACGAGGCTGAGTTGGACAACCGAAGGCAAAAATTAGTATCAAATGTCAAAACAAAATATAACCGTGGATATAAGAAGCTATATTACGAAACAGTCCTTCAGGCTGATGGTGGATGCGACTTTGACTTTCTTCGAGACCCTTCGCTTCTAAAAAATGAAACAAAAACGGGTGGCGACTAAACGTGGCTTATTAAACCGTGAAATTATATAAAATATTGGCATTTTCGCACATAATCAGCTTTCTGTTGGCTTCGTTTGGCACCCATTTATTCATTAGTTCCAATAGCTCTTCGTCTATGGCGGTATCACCATCACCTTCTTTTTCAAGGTGAGGCCAGTTCGTCCCCCATACTAATCGTTCCGGTGCCCATTTTACCAATGCTGTGATTATTTCTGTCACTTCTTGGTCATCTAGGTTGTCGTGAGGAGAGACAATATAAGGAGCCGATATTTTTACCCAGGCTTTATCACGATCAATAAGTCGCGTTAGAGACGTAAAACCCCGCTGTTGTGTAGTAACCGTGCGTTGGAACTGTCCAAGGTGCGGGAAAACCAACCATCCTGGCCAACTATTTATTTTATTTTCCACCTCGTGAATATCAGAGCCATCTAAATACAACTCGACTGTCCAGCCAAAGTCATTTATGCGCCACGCTAATCTATCGGCTTCGTCCCAACTTAATCCAGAGAACCCTCGACGCATCTCAAATTTGGCCCCTACAACGCCTAAATTAGAAAGACTTTCCAGCTTTTCATCTTCTAAATTACTCTCAATTTTGATTATGCCCTTTATTTGAAAAGTCTTGTCTTCCCCGGGATTCGTATTTAGACTCGAGATAGCATCCAAAAGGCAGGTGTTGTTAGTTCCGTGATGCTCGGGCTGCACCAAAACAGTTCTGTTAATGTTTTTGTCTTCACGGAATTTGGCATATTCTTCGGTAGAATAATTATCAATCTTTACGTCCGAATTTTGGTTTAATGGGTAGGTGTCTGGTGAACCGAGTATTTGAGCGTGACAGTCGGCATAGCTCCAAAGAGGCTTTGAATGCACGCTATCTTCCTCCGGAAGTTCTAACAATTTGTCACCAAGAAAATTAACGCTTAAACCCACTCAAGAACCCAACCTTACATAGTAGCCCCAATTTGCCATGGAACAAATTCGTTATCGCCCATTCCAAGCTCTTCACTCTTTGTTAGCTCGCCTGAAGCCGTCTTGATTATTTTTTCAAAAATCCGTTCCCCCATCTCTTCAATGGAAAGATCTTCATCTAGTACCTCGCCGCAATTTATGTCCATATCCTCCTCCATGTGATTGAACATGGACGTGTTAGTGGCCAACTTTAATGACGGAGCTGGCTTACAACCGTAACAAGACCCCCTACCGGTTGTAAAAGTGACGATATTTGAACCACTCGCCACCTGACCAGTTATCGAGCATGGATCATACCCTGGACTATCCATAAATACAAAGCCTCTTGTATCTATTCGCTCAGCATAATTATAAACACCGCAAAGGTTAGTTACGCCACCTTTCGCGGCGGCTCCAAGTGATTTTTCTAAAATAGTAGTAAGACCACCTGCTTTATTACCCGGCGAGGGATTATTGTTCATTTCCCCCCCATTGCGTTTACAGTAATCCTCCCACCACCGAATTCTTTCAACCAATTTTTCGCCTACCTCTCTATTTACAGCTCGCCTGGTGAGTAGATGTTCTGCTCCATATATTTCCGGCGTTTCAGCCAATACTGCCGTTCCGCCATTCCTGACAAGCAAGGTTGCTGCTGCACCAGGTGCTGGATTTGCTGTCATACCAGAATATGCGTCTGATCCGCCGCATTGCAATGCCAGTGTAAGTTCAGACACTGAAACAGGCTCTCTTTTAGATGTTGCTGCTTCGGGCAACATTTCCTCTATCAACTCCAACCCATGTGCAACTGTCTTTTTGGTCCCACCAGTATCCTGCAATGTCATTGTTTGAAATTTTGGTCCACGTTCTAACCCATAAGCGTCTAATAGAAAATCAATCTGATTGACCTCACAACCTAGTCCTACCATCAGGATTCCAGCAAAATTTGGGTGTTGAGCAAAGCCCCAGAGAACGCGTTGCAAGTTTGCATAACCGTCGCCGGAATCTGCCATTCCGCAACCTGTAGAATGTGTGAGCGCAACGACACCATCTACATTCGGGTATCGTTGCAATAATTGAGGTGAAACTGAATTGGCTATGTACCTGGCTGCAGTTGCTGAACAGTTTACACTAGTTAAAATTCCTATGTAGTTTCTAGTACCTACCTTCCCATTTTTTCTTTTAAATCCTTCAAACATCCTCTTTTCGGATTCAGGAAAATAATTAGTCTCTGTAACCCCTTCACAAAACTGATAATCACGATCGAAATCACGCATTTCTACATTATGCACATGAACATGCTCGCCTTGGTCGATATCCTTGGAAGCAAAACCAATCACCTGGTCATATTTCCTGATTTCTTCTCCAGCCTTAATTTTTTTCGTTGCCAATTTATGTCCGGACGGAATAGGGCAGGATGAAGATATTTGTTCGTCGTCTATCGGTGTATTCTCTAAAATATCTAGTCTAGCCGTGACAACATTATCTGACGGATGTAATCTAACGATCAATTTACTACCTGAGTTATGTCCTGCGGTTGCCATAGTGTTATCTCCCCAAACGTTCCATCACTATAAACTAGCATTTCAATTCCGCAACTGGACTTGCTCATAAACTAAAACAAAAGGTAAAACGTCATTCCACAAAATGGAGTTTTTTATGGGAAAGCGACTTAATGGAAAAACCATCCTTGTAACAGCTGCTGCGCAGGGAATTGGAAAAGCATGCGTCGAAGCGTTCCAGCAAGAGGGCGCGCAAGTTATCGCCTCAGATATCAACGCGTCAAAACTAGACGATCTAGCCGTGCTTCCAGGAGTTGAAACTAGGTTGCTAGATGTAATGGATCTTACTGATATACAAAATTCTTCAGACGAGATTGGGGTTTTGGATGTGCTCTTCAATTGTGCTGGCTACGTTCACCATGGCACAATATTGGAATGCGATGAGGATGCTTGGGATTTTTCTTTTGACCTAAATGTCAAAGCACAATATCGCATGATACGTGCTTTCTTACCTTCGATGCTAGCTGCAGGCGGAGGATCAATAATAAATATGTCCTCGGTTTGCTCTAGCGTAAAAGGAATTATAAGCAGAGCCGTTTATGGCGCAAGTAAAGCCGCAGTCATAGGACTTACAAAGTCAGTTTCGGCAGATTATTTGAAACAAGGGATTCGATGCAATTGTATTTGTCCTGGCACGGTTCAATCCCCTTCACTAGATGACCGGATAGCTGCATTCGATGACCCGGTCCAAGCTCGAAAAGACTTTATCGCAAGGCAACCTCTTGGCCGCTTAGGAACGGCCGAAGAAATTGCCTCTATCGCAGTATATTTGGCTTCAGATGAGAGTGCCTATACTACAGGCCAACCATTTATTGTTGATGGCGGCATCACAGGGTGAGTGTGTTGGAGCAATTCAAACTAGCTGACTTCGAAAGTGCTAGCTCCCGAATCAGATCACATGTACGGCAAACCCCTTTATTAAAAGCCAAAACGCTATTCCAGAATCCCCTGCCAAACGGTCAGCTATTTCTCAAACTCGAAAATCTCCAGCCGACGGGTTCTTTCAAAATACGCGGCGCGATGAACACTTTATCGATACTGAATGAGAAGGAAAAAAAACGAGGCCTAATCACTGCATCTGGCGGCAACCACGGGTTAGCAGTAGCCTATGCAGCCTTTATGGCCAAAGTCCCTTCATTAATTTTCCTCCCTACCACGACCCCGAAACAAAAAATAGATAAGCTTCATTCTTGGGGGGCGAAGACCTCTATTACAGGAGAGGTTTGGGATGAATCAAACGAAGCTGCTTTACAAGCAGCAAAAAAAAATAAAATGACATACGTTCATCCTTTTGCCGATGCGCGTGTGATCCAAGGTCAAGGTACGATTGCACTGGAAGTTATTAAATCTGTTCCCGAACTCGATACGCTTGTTGTGGCCGTTGGTGGAGGTGGGCTAATTGCAGGAGTTGCTGCAGCAGCAAAAAGCATAAAACCAAACATTCAAGTGATTGGTGTGGAACCTGTCGGGGCTCCAACGCATTTCAACAGCCGGGCTGCTGGTAAAGTGATAAAGTTAAACAAGATCGACACGCAGGCCGGGACGCTCGCTCCTAAAAAAACCGAAACTTTAAATTTTGAACTAATTCAGAAGCATGTTGATCATTTGATCCTTGTAGATGACATATCAATGCAGAAAGCCGCAGAGTGGTTATGGTTCGAGTTCGGGGTCGCAGCTGAATTAAGCGGCGCCGCTTCAATAGCTGCCCTCTCAGACAAAGTTTTCGACACTAGAGCTGGTAACATTTGCTCTATAATCTGCGGAAGTGGAACAGATGGTATAACTTAAGCAAATTATCTTTCAATAATGCCATGTTGGTTAAGTTAAATTTAGACCTAGGTGGAAGGCATCAAAGTTCCTGAGTTTAATGCCTTTAGTCGCTTCCGTTTTAAACGTTTTGCTGCTGATCAAAGGAACGACTTGCTCGCTCAATCCACCATGCGAACGCAAAGGAACATCTAACCCAGAAAAATCATGATGGTCGGGGTTAATTCCAAGTACTTTGCTCTCTTCTGATATAATAACGATATCGCCTATTCTATCGCCAGGAAGATCAAACCGTTCACACGCTTCTTTTTTTCCAAGTACTTCCACAATGCCATTTAAGTCTTTTAATTTGCTAATTGTTGACGCAATTTCTAGCTCATCCGAGATATATATTGTTGCAAAAGAACCTAGTGCACCATGATGCGCAACATAAGGATCCGTTATTGGCAAGATTACACGAGCCACACCAGCACCTAACCAAGTATCCAAACTATCTTGCAAATAAATTACATCTGGATCCCCTTTACTATCATGCTTTGCACTCATCCCGTGATCCGCCGTTAAAACAAGGTCAGCGCCGCTAGCACTTAACTTAGACCAATAACCGTCCATCATATGATAAAATCGGTTAGCACCTTCGGTTCCAGGGGCAAACTTATGCTGAATATAATCTGTTGTTGATAAGTAAATTAGATCAGGCTTCGCATTTTGAAATAAGGCTAAACCAGAAGCAAAAACGAATTCTGATAAATCTGCACTGTAAACATTCGGAAGAGGTAGGCCTGTTAAATTTAAGAGATCTTCGCAACCATTTTCTTCCAAACTCGCAATATCGGCTTTTTCTGCTGAAACGCAAATGGAACCGCCGCTACCAAACGTCAATCCGTGTCCCAATAATTTTCTAAGCTTATCCTTAGCAGTTACAACTAGAATTTTCGCCCCTTCTTTTTCAAAAGCGGAAAAAATCGTCGGCACGTGCATATATTTTGGATCATTCATCATCACTTCAGATTTAGAATGGAGGTCATAGAAAAAGTTTCCACAAATTCCATGCATGGAGGGCGAGCATCCAGTAACGATTGATACGTTGTTAGGATTTGTAAAACTAGGGATCACGCAGTCAACTCTAAGGTCAATACCCGTATTTAGCAATTGAGCGGTAAAAGGCATCAGACCCGCTCGAACAGCTTTCTCTATATATTCTGGTTGCGACCCGTCAATACAAATAACCGCGAGAGGTTTAGCTGGCCATTTATATTCGCGACCATTGACAGTTACAATCCTCTCCAATTTACAATTCCCTTTTCATTATTTCCAAACAGACATTCGCATGTGTTGCATTAACTAAACGCAAGATTCTAGTTCTATCCGCCACAAGACTTAAGTATCATAAATTCAAAACTCTCTTCTTTTTCCTCTACAGATAGTAGGGAATGCCCCTTTGAGTTGCAGAAATGCTTAAAGTCTAGGGGCGAGGCAGGGTCCGTGGAAATGACACGGAGTTTATCACCGTCCTCCAAGCTTTGTAGAGCTTTACGAGCTTTCAATACTGGCAGAGGACACTTAAGACCACTGGCATCGACCAAAGTTATTTCATCATCCATTTGGTAATTTACCTTTTCTGTTAAAGCACTGAGATTGCGCTGTAACAGCTTTTATATACTGCGTTATGAATAACTAATAGTAATTTTCAAACCGAGCCCCATTATGAAAGTCTCAAGGGATATATGTAATTATTTCCGTAATATTTTTAATCACTGGAGTTTTTTTATCTTTCGCCTTATGTGTCGGGTATGACGTTTTGGAAACCCGTCTATGTTGTCGAACATCACTTTGCCTAATTTCCAGAAAATGATGGCTTTCTTTTTTCGATAAATGCCTTATAGCCCTCTTTGAAGTCGTTGGTATCGAAACAGTCAAACCCTTCTTTGATTTCTTCCTCGGTCAATGCCTCACCTTGTCTTAGACCTTCCACAATTCGGTTCGCAAATTTTTTGTGCCACCTATTCACCAAGGGTGCCCCAGCACAGATATTCTCCACGACTTTTCTTACTTCTTTGTCAAGTTCGTCAGGGTTAACAATCTTCGTAAGCAAACCTTTGTCCATAGCTTCTTCCGCACCAAAAACTCTTCCTTCAAACAATATTTCGAGGGCAGTTGATTTCCCAACCAGTTCTATGAGCCCTGCCATCTCGAAGTGTGACATTACAAGACCCAAACGGCTCACAGGTATTCCAAAACGGGAGTCAGAACTTGCTATTCTTAGATCACAAACCGCAGCTAACTCTAAGGCACCACCAATACACAACCCCCTAATCCGAACAACTATCGGGTGTTTGCAGGAAGCGATAGCTAAAACAGCTTTATGCATCAGTTGCCCATACTCTGCTGCTGTCTCGGAATTGCACCTCTCAGTCTCAAATTCCTTGATGTCGGCGCCAGGGCCTACGGCTCTGTCTCCCTCACCGCGAAAGATAATACACCGGATGCTATCCATTTTATTTAACTCAGTGAATGCGTCACCCACCATAGACCACATTTGTTTATTTAACGCGTTAAGTTTTTCGGGTCTATTCAAGACTACTTTTGCAACTTGGCCTTCTATATCTACCCTGACCAAATCGGTTCCGTCCATTTCCCTATCCTTTCACTTTATCCGTTAACGCCAATCCAGCTTGCAGTTGTTATGTTTGAAATGCCTAAAACCTTGTTAGTAACAGAATATTCGGCATCTTCTTCCCCTAGAGGAGCTATGTCCCAAAGCCACGTATTTCCATTCCATGGAATCTGTACGTCGTGAAGGGCTGAAAACTTTGCTATTTGCTTACCGTCTGGACCTTTTACCTGACGTTCAATATCTGTCACAAGACAAACATTTGCATCAAACTTTTGCAGATATGTTAGATGAGCTTGAATTATTCTTTTGGATATCAGATCTGCCTCATTCTCAGAAATTCCATAATGCTTTTCTAAAAATCTTACCGGTAAAGAAGCCAACTGAGAAAGTAAATTTAGCGAAATTACCAGACCCACCTGCTTGTCTTCTAGAAAGCCCTTCGGCTCATATATCTCGCCGCGACCTTCATAGATATTCGTTAAACTTTCTGTTACATCACGAACAGCTAATTCTACTTTTTTATTAAACAGGGTTTTGGCTTTAATCGGTAAAGTATGCACTAAATCAACTAATACAACTTGGGAAAAATGACTTGTAAGTTGCCTCAAGGGCAAATCATATCCAAGCCCAGCGCCAAAAATAATTACTTTGCCATTTGCCGGCGCTTGCTCTATAGCGTCGTCAATAGTCTTTCTAGATTTTCTTAAATGGCGAGACCATTCCCTTCTACAACGAGAGTATCGACTCATTATCGAGACACTATCACGCAAATAACCCATTTCCTTAAC